>CAZWGG010001034.1:0-1756 GCA_964633305.1 uncultured Bacteroidales bacterium | reverse complement strand
ATACCTCCTCCAAACAATAATCGATTACTAATTACCATTCTCTGTTTTTTCTTTATTTATTATATTTATTATTTTGTTAAAATCATTAACTAATGCCTCACGTTTATTTTCTTGTCGTTTTATACATTGTAACACCTGTTTTTATCATTTATTTAACCGAGAAAAATAGCATTGCAAACCGCATAGGAACTGTTATAATGGCATATATTATTGGACTTATACTCGGACATATCGGATTTATTCCAACAGGAAGTTCTTTCTTTCATGAATTAAACCATGCCAATGAAAAACTAACCTTACAACAGCTATTCTATCTTCAAAACCAGGGACTAATTACCTCAAAAGATGTTCTCTTGTTCAACATTAGGAATGTTCAAAACTGGTTTCTAAATATTACAATTCCTTTGGCAATTCCATTATTGCTATTCTCAGTTAAAATAAAAGAATGGTTCCGAATGGCCGGTAAAACAATGATTTCATTACTGCTAGGACTAGCAGGAGTGTTATTTGTTGTAATCATTGGGTTTTTTATTTTTAAAAGTAATATTTCAGGGCTTTGGAAAGTAGCCGGCATGCTTATCGGGCTCTATACAGGGGGAACACCAAACCTTGCAGCCCTTAAAATAATGCTCGATGTAAATGCGGAAACATATATTTTAACACATACATATGACACCATTATTGGCGTGGTTTACCTCTTTTTTTTAATGTCGGTAGGAAAAGGAATATTTAGAAAATTTTTAAATCCTTATCCGCGCAAGGATGGATACTTTGAAAAAGTTGTAGTAAATGCCAATGGTGTTTACCAGGGTATTTTTGCTAAAAAAAAAATTTTCCCTCTAATAATTGCTTTGTTAGCCGCTATTTCTATTTTCATTGTTGCCGTTTTAATAAGTTTATTGGTAAAAGAAAACCAGGTTATGATTATTATTATTCTAACAATTACAACATTAAGTATACTTGGTTCTTTAATTCCCTATTTAAACAAAGCAGACAAAACCTTTGAACTGGGCATGTACTTTATACTTGTATTTAGTATGGTTGTGGCCTCAATGGCAAACATAAAGCTATTGCTTCATCTTTCTTCTTCTCTTTTTTTCTACATTACAATAGCGGTTTTCGGCTCATTGTTTATCCATGTTTTATTATCTAAACTATTTAAAATAGATGCCGATACTGTTATGGTAACATCCACGGCAATGATATGTTCTCCTCCTTTTGTGCCGGTTGTTGCAGGTGCACTTAACAATAAAGAAGTAATTGTATCGGGTTTAACTGTTGGAATTATGGGCTATGCCATTGGTAACTATTTAGGTGTTATCATAGCATATTTTCTGCAGGGATTTTAATATGTGATTTATTAACGTAAAATATAAAAATACAAGTCAAATCACAAGTTTACAACATAAAATGTATTCGCTTTATTATCAAGTTTTTATGTTTATAATGCATAAGTTCTGCCCACTAATTAACTTTCCAGGCAAAACTTTCTGAAAATAGAACTTTTCTATAAAATCGAGTGTCTGTTCTATAAATTTAGCAGATGAGGCGCATGAGGCCTGAAAACAGGGAGTTGACTAATCGTCAATGACCTGTTTGAGGGCAAATGCAACGAAGTATGCGAACTTTATAGAACAGACACTAATCAAAACCCATTCAGCGGCATAGTAACGGTTGGAATTAATAGCAAAAATCCTAATACAATTAAAATAGCGATAAGTGGAAATACCCACTTCACCCATTTTTCATAAGCTAT
>CAZWGG010001033.1:0-1759 GCA_964633305.1 uncultured Bacteroidales bacterium | reverse complement strand
CGAAGGTGGGTAGTTGGGTGTGTTTCTACAATGTTGCAGCGATATGAAAATCATACGTGCCTAACGTTATTAGGAGGTCAGGGTATATATAAGACAACATTTTTACGTAATCTCGGAATTGATGAAAAACTGACCTATGTTGGTGCAATGAATCCGGCTGATAAGGATAGTAAAATTAAACTGTCAGAAAAAACATTGATAGTGCTTGATGAACTCGAAGCAACAACAAAATTTGAAATGGCTCAACTGAAATCAAATATGACATTGCGTACAATTTCAGTTCGACGTCCATATGGACACTATGCAGAAGAGATGCCACGCCGAGCGTCGTTTTGTGCGTCTACAAATGAGACAGAAATATTGTCAGATACAACAGGGTCTAGGAGGTGGCTATGTATAGAAGTTGAAGAAATAAATTATAAAGCGGTTACTCCGGAATTAATGAAAAAAGTGTATGCGCAGGCTCTCTATATGTTAGACAATAATTTTGAATATTGGAAATACGATGAAGTCTATAAAATAGATGATAACAACCAGCAATTTAATTTAACTAGCCCAGAGGAGGAAGCATTATTGGATATGTTTGAAAAACCTGAAACACTTTTTGAATGTTCCTATTATACAAATACGCAAATTATTAATACACTTGCACAAAAAAATCAGGGCGTAAAATTTGCAAGCAAACGACTGGGCCAGGCATTAAAAAAACACGGATTTACCCGAGTTAAGCGTGATGGTCTTTATAGATATGCGATTGAAAAAAAATTAGAATAGCTCAAAAAGTGGTGTTTTTGTCACCGACGTCAAAAAGTGGTGTTTTTGTCACCGACGTCAAAAAGTGGTGTTTTTGTCATTTTTAGGAAAAAAAGTTGATATTTACTTGACTTATAACATATATAATTGTATATTAGTTGTGAGATTAAAGGAGATTGACATGAATATACAAAATATAAACGACAAAATAATAATGAATCCAACACAGATTTCTCATATTGAATATATGGAAAATTTTAAACAGATTAATAATTATAAACATTTAATAGCTGATTTTATTACCGAACTGCCTTTGTCAAGCGTAATTGGTAAATTATTAGATATTAAAAATTCTGGAAAACGGGTAACTGTGCTTATTTTAAAGGGATGTATAATTAAAGACCTACTGCAATCTTTTGAAATTGTGGAGATATGAGGATAATATAGTGTTAACCAAAAAAGAAATTAAAAAATTTATTACAATATATACAAAAAAAATGAATGAAATAAAAATTACAGATGTTAATTATAATACTCTTGAAATATTGCGTGATCAATATATCGCATTATTATATACAAAAAAAAGAGGTACTTTTATGAAAATTTTTAATTTTAAGACTCGTGATGAAAAAATACGTTCCATTTTTTGGATATTGTATTTTATTATTTTTATTGCATGTATGATTTTAATTTTTAATTAAAAAAATAACCAGGGACTTTTGTCCCTGGTTTAAAAAGGATGGATTTAAAATGGATATTAAAAAAAGATTAGATAAAATAATTAATGAACGTAAAAAAATACAAATAAAAGATTTAGAAAAATTAGAAAAATTGTTGATTGAAACAATATGGGAATGTGATAATTTTGACGATATACGTAATACATATTCGGCATTATGTGCAACACATGAAAAATTATTGGAGTTAAAATCATGAATAACGAAAAAAGTAAAATAATTGAATACTTAGAAAACGAATTGCACCATCTTGAAATACAAGTGTCTAT
>CAZWGG010001032.1:0-1764 GCA_964633305.1 uncultured Bacteroidales bacterium | reverse complement strand
TTAGCATTGATTCAAATTTCTTCGAATTGGGAGGGCATTCTTTATCTGCTACAATGTTAGTTGCTAAATTAAAGGAAGTTTTCGAAATTAACATTTCCCTGGTAGATGTATTCAAGTACCCAACTATCAAGGGATTATCTCAATATATTAAAAAGGGAGAGAAGGAAAAACATCAAAGAATCAGGCCCGCCGAAAAAAGAGAGTATTATCCCCTATCATCCGCTCAAAGAAGATTATTTGTTTTGTTGAAATTATCAAATAATACAGTATATAATATCCCATTAGCTTTTAAACTGACAGGTAGCATTGATATACCAAGACTTGAGACAACTTTTATGTCTATAATAAACAGGCATGAAAGTTTTCGTACATCTTTCCACTTGATAGACGGAGAACCTGTACAAAGAATTCATGATCACGTTCACTTTGAAATAGAATTTAACAAAGCTGATAATACTGGGATAAATCGAAAAATAAAAAAATTTATCCGCCCGTTTGAATTAAGCAGTCCCCCACTTTTAAGAGTCGGGGTAATTAATACCAGTAAAGACTTGAATATACTATTGTTTGATATGCATCATATTATTTCTGATGGTGTGTCAATGGATATTTTTGCAAAAGATTTTATTGAGACATATAATAATAATGAGCAACCAAGTCTTGATATTCAGTATAAAGATTTTGCTGTTTATCAAAATAGTAATTGGTATAAGGAAAAAATATTAAGATATCAAGAATATTGGATAAGTGAATTTGACAATGAAATACCCAAACTTAATTTGCCAACAGATTATAATAGGCCAAGTGTTATTGATTTTACAGGAGCAGCAGTAGATTTTGAATTAGATATAACCACAATAAATCAGTGTAAAGCAATTGCCCAAAAAGAAGAAACAACTTTATTCAATGTATATCTTACTTTCTTTAATATTTTACTTTATAAACTAACTTACCAGGAAGATATTATAATCGGAACAGATATAGCCGGACGTACCCATGTTGATTTAAGATCAATTATTGGTATGTTTGTTAATGCATTGGCATTAAGGAATTCCCCAAAAGGGGAAATGACATTTTTAGAGCTACTTAGAGAAATAAAAGAAAAAACCCTGGTGGCATTTGATAACCAGGAGTTTCAATTTGAAGATTTAATTGACAAATTATCATTAAATAGGGATGTAAGCCGGAATCCCCTATTTGATGTTATGTTTGTATATAATAAAATAAATATACCTCAATTCAATTTACCCGGTTTAGAAGTATCTACCCTTGGCGGAGAAAAGGATTCTTCGAAATTTGATTTATCATTAATAATTAACGAAAGCAAAGGAAAAACATCATTTATTATTGAATATTCGACTAAATTATTTAAAAAGAATAAGATAGAAGATTTTATCCGTTATTTTGAAAATCTTATTTCTTATGTTTTGAAAGATGAAAATTGCACATTATCCGAAATTGAGATCATATCAGATGCAGAAAAAAATGAGTTGCTGTATGAATTAAATAATACCGAAGATAAATTTTCTAATCGTATTTCAATTAAAAGATTATATGAAAACCAGGTAAATAAAACCCCTAATAATATCGCGGCTGCATATAACGATGAATTTATAACTTATAAATCATTAGACTATTATTCTTCTTCTATAACAGGATATCTTCTGTCAAACGGTGTAAAAACAAACACTATTGTTGGTGTATTAATGGAAAAATCAATTGATCTGTTAATCGGACTGGTAGGAATTATAAAAGCGGGAGCTA
>CAZWGG010001031.1:0-1778 GCA_964633305.1 uncultured Bacteroidales bacterium | reverse complement strand
CTAATACCGAAAATATTCGAATTGGATATTATATGATATAATTTTCCAAAACCTTGTAGAAACCTGTTGCTATTGGATTTTGTATTCATTATCACAATTTTTATGTCGATGTTGGTGCTTCTCTTTTGGGGATAATCTAAATTTTGTTTCTATCTCATTTTCTTCCTTTGATAGCTAACTGTAATTGAAAGAAGACAAAGTATAGATTCACCAGAAATATCAGTGCACTTTATAGAAAATAGATGCCTTTTTTAAGGCATCTATGTTTACTCATCCAATTTCAATATGCTTTGGACCTTTTTCCTTAGCTTCTTCCTTTTTAGGTATACTAATATTTAGAATACCTTCTTTGTAAGATGCCTTAATGCCTTCTTCTTGTACACTATTGGGCAGCGTGAAAGAACGGTTGAAGGATGTGTATCTGAATTCCCTTCGTGTAAATTTTTTACTATCGCTTTCCTTTTTCTCCATTTTTTCAGATGAAATAGTCAGCACATTGTGGTTTAAGTCAAGTTTAAAGTCTTTTTTCTCCATACCAGGAGCTGCCACCTCAATGTTAAATTGATTTTCGTCTTCATTCACATTTACAGCAGGTACTGAAACACCTACATTTGATTCTTCATCTGGCCACATTGGACTAGCAAAGAAATTATCTGCCCAGCCAGGGTAGAATGTTGAGTTTTTTAATTTTGGATACATTTTTTTATTTTTTAAATAAGGGAAAAATTTCTATTATAAAGGTATGACCAAACATATCCAAAACCATTACATTACTATATGAATAAGTTACATCATTCACACATTAACAATTAAAATTCTGTAAATGTGAGCTAAAGTAAGCACAACCCCTCACAACCTCTCAAGCCCATTAAATCCACCCGTATATTAGTCCAAACGAAAAATTTTGGCTAATAAGGATTTCATAAAATATGGTTTAATAATTGGCGGTGGTGGGTTGGATGCATGGGGACTTACCAAGCTGGCTAATTTTAAAGATACAGCCGTTAAGCTTACTTTAAATATCACTCGATTTAATGTTGGAAATAAAGATATGACATACAGGCATTTTTAAAGCATTGCAAATAAACGCTGAAATGTACGTTGTCCGTTTTCTTTGTTGGCAGCATGATTGAATAAACCCGAAGCCTCAGAAATAATGAAATGATAATTTGAAGTTGAAGAATCTAATGCAATTTGTAAATTTGAAACAGTATTAAGAATTAAAATGTATATACTTTTTTTAGGACGAGTTAATTTTAATTGTTTGCTTTGTTTCTTCCTGTGCGAAGCCCTGCACATTAATGATAAAATAAGATAATACCGACCTATATAAAAAACTGCTTCAATTAAGTTTTTCTATTTTGAAGGGAATTTAAATGAAAGTTACTTAAAACTAAATATTAAATTGTAAACACAAGAGCCAGGAATTTTCTAAAACACCAAAACATAATAGCAAAGTTACAGGCTGGTTTCAAAAGCTGACAAGGGTTCGCTTCGCCAGCCTCAAAAAATCTCCACTTTCGTACCTCAAGTAGTATTTTTTGGTCTGCCCTTGCACCTTTTGCCCCCAACCTGTGTCCGCAAGGGCATTATGTTTTATTGTATCTTTCGTTGTAGGTTGGCTGGCTGGTGGCTGGTCTCCTACGTTCATCGTTCGGCTCGTTTCCGCTTTTATATCATTCGTGGTTCAGTGCCGCTGGTCTCTCTTCAGCTTTTGTGGCTGCAACTCAATTTAGGTAAGCTGCCCTTTTAGGGTGGTTTACTTTTTTTTGTGTATT
>CAZWGG010001030.1:0-1779 GCA_964633305.1 uncultured Bacteroidales bacterium | reverse complement strand
TTTTGTCCTGATTGTGTTGAAAAGACATATCTAGTGAGAATAATTTCCCCCAACGTTTAGAGTAAGATATACTCGATTGTTTTTTGTTTGAAAGATACTCATTGGTATTATAGCTGTAATTCTTATCATATGTTGAACTTGTAATATTTACAGATGCAGAGAAAGTTTGGGTAGGATTAGCTTTTGGATCCTGGATATGTCGCCATGCAATCTTATAATCATTTGTTGATTGGAAATTAAAATCATCATTAATCCTGTTAAAATAAATCCTTGAATCAAAGCTTCCCCTGAATTTATATCTTTTAACATAATTCGATTTGGCATTAATCCCCCACGTACCTCTTGAATAAACATCACCCTGGATGATCAAATCGAAATACTCGCCCATGGGGATATATAACCCGCCTTGGCGAAGGAAGAAACCTAATCGTTTCTCCTCTCCGTATGTAGGAATTAAAATTCCTGCAGTACGCTGTTTGGTATTAGGAAAGAAACCGAATGGTAATACAAGAGGTAATGGAATGTCTTCCATTACAAAGTATGCAGGTCCACTAATTATGTTATCATTTGCAGAAATAGCCTTTGTTAAACCTATATAAAAATGAGGATGATCTGCATCACATGTAGTGTATTTTCCATTATGAATGTGAATTTGTCCGTTTGCATATTTCTTTGTTTTTTCAGCATGCAAAATACCTTCACCTTGTTTAGTAACTATGTGTTTAATTACCCCCTTTTTAGTTTGAAAATTGTACCTAATAGTATCTGAATCAAAAGGATCATTCCCTTTTTGTTCAAATACAGGTACTCCGAATGGCTTACCTAATGAATCGCTTAAAGTTGTTGCCTTTACCACATTATTAGCCATATCAAATTCAATATATGCGGCCTTTAATACAATGTCTTCATAACTAACCTGAGCGTCACCATAAAGATAAAGTTTTTGTTCTGTTAAAGAAATATTCATTGAGTCGCTCGAGCTGTATTTAACTTCAGACTCTATCGCGCTTTGATTTTTTTTAGAGGTTGTTTGTATGGTATCAGTCACAATAGAATCATTACGTATTGTATCGTTGTATTGAAAAACATCAATATTTTTTTCAATAAACGACGTATCATTGGCAGTTTTAGGTTCCTGAGACATGGTAACAGCAAGAATTCCTAATGAAAAACTAACAATTAGTTGAAATTTTAATAATCTAATAAACAATTTTAGTACTATTTTTGTATCTGTCAAATATCAAAGAGGCTGTAAAGCTAATAAATAAACGTGATTTTAAATGCATAAAAAATACATAAGTATAATTTCATTAAAACGAATATTAGGTTTAATTCTTATATTTTTTTTCACTATTTTTCAACTAAGTGCACAAAATAACAAAATTACCAATTACGAACTGACAACAGTTGTAATTGATCCGGGACATGGAGGAAAAGACCCTGGCACAATTGGAGAAACAGTGAAAGAGAAAGATGTAGTATTAAATATTGCTCTTAAACTTGGTAATTATATCGAATCACGATTTGATGATGTTAAAGTTATATATACCCGTAAGACCGATGAGTTTATTAAATTGTATGAACGCGCTGAGATAGCAAATAAAAACAATGCAAATCTTTTTATCTCTATTCATGCAAACGGTTTATCAAATAAAGAAGCTTATGGAACAGAAACTTGGGTATTAGGTGAAAAACGTACTGAAGATAATTTTGAGGTTGCTAAGAAAGAAAACTCTGTTATCTTGTTTGAAGAAGACTATAAAACCCGATATGCCGGTT
>CAZWGG010001029.1:1404-1781 GCA_964633305.1 uncultured Bacteroidales bacterium | reverse complement strand
ATACCCAACCCTGTACGCTGACCGCGTGTAAAATTTATGATACCATTATGCACAATTGTTATCTTTTTATCGCATGACTGATGAGGATGTGCATTATTATCAGTTACTCCACCATGTGTGGCCCATCTAGTGTGAAGGATTATTTTTTTTGTCTTATCTTTTGTCTCGGGAATGAAAATTTCTCCAGTTTTCTTAAATAAATGCTTCCCGTCAAAGTAACCAAAAGAATCATATCCCCTGTATTCTAATCTCTTTAATCTTTTTATTCCATCACTAACATAGAATTCAGCTGCTGAATTTATTCCTATAATACCACCCGTAATAATAAAACCAGAAATGGCCAGATAATTAAAAAACGCAGTTAAATTAGCATTTAA
>CAZWGG010001029.1:0-1394 GCA_964633305.1 uncultured Bacteroidales bacterium | reverse complement strand
TCTATTCTCCTCCAGTTCTAAACAGTTAATAATTTCATTCAATGTCCCTCTTCACTATTTCGCCAGGTAGCGTGCTTTTATTAGGCCATATTTTTCTTCCGGGATAAATGGATGTATTAATACCTGTATGCACATCATCTCCTATTATTGTGCCAAGCTTTCTTCTTCCACTGTCTGTTAATTCTTCTTTCACAACACTTTTTACATTGGCATCATCATGCCTGAGATTAGCTACAATAGTGCCTGCTCCGAAATTCACATTATCTCCAATAACAGAGTCACCAACATAAGACAAATGACCTATGTTGGTATTATTTCCTATAATAGAATTTTTAACCTCAACAGCATTCCCTATTTTTGAATTACTGCCTATAGAAGTATAGGCCCTAATATAGCAATTAGGCCCTATTTCGCAATTATCACCAATAACAACCTGTCCTTCAATATATGCTCCGGATTTAATAAGGCTATTTTTACCTACGACTACTGGCCCTTTCAAGATAGCTCCTTTCTCTATCTTGCCTTTTTTATCAGATACAATTCCTTTAAGCAGAAACTCGTTTGCCTCCAACAAATTCCAGGGGTATGTTATTGGAATCCAGAAATCTTCCACTCGTTCATAATATACTTTTTTATTATCCTCAACTAAATGTTTTATGTAATCAGTAATTTCAAATTCATTTCTTTCTGACTTTTTTAATTCATATCTGAAAACATCTTTACTTAAAACCATTAATCCTGTATTTGCCAACCCTTCTTTATGTCCAGGTTTTTCCCTAAGTTCCTTTACTCCCTTTTTATCATATATGACTTCTCCGAATCTGGAAAGATCATCAACATATTTTACAAGTATGCTATATTCATGAGCAAGACATTTTTTAATATCTTTCTTTGAAAAAAGATCATCGGAATTCATTACGAGAAATTTATTTTCAAGATGCTTTTGTGCTAACTGCAATGCTTTTCCATTGCCGTTCTGCTCTTCCTGCACAACATATTTAATTTTGAGTTTTCCGTATTTATTTCCTAAGTAATTAACTATCATATCTCTCTTATAGCCAACAACAATTATTACTTCATCTATAAGCTCCTGCAGTTGCTCTAAATTATGTTCCAGAATTGTTTTATTAGCTACTTTCAATAATGGCTTTGGTTTTGTTATTGTTAAAGGATAGGTCCTTGTGCTTTTTCCCGCAGCTAAAATTACGGCTTTCATCTTAGTCCTCCAAAAACTTAAGCAATTTATCATGGATAAGGCCGTTTGTCGCTACGACCTTGGAATAATCTTCTTTTATCTCATTACCCTGCCAATCACTCAATTTACCACCTGCCTCTTTTAATATCAATTGAGCAGCAGCTGTATCCATTTTTTTTAATCCAAGTTCCATTGTCAT
>CAZWGG010001028.1:0-1783 GCA_964633305.1 uncultured Bacteroidales bacterium | reverse complement strand
ATATATTAATCCTTTTACATTTAATATATTCTTAAAAAATAACGGTACAAAAAATCTCCTGACAAGAATTCCTTTACTCTTCCTATTTATATGCTCGTTATTACTGGGATTTTTATTCCTGTATATGCTAATAAAATTTTTAGTAAGAAAAATTTTCGGGTTCAATACCATTATGGATGAACATATTCCTTCAAAAGAAAGAATAATTCAAGAGCTAAGCAATAAAGAAAATCTGTTTATCGTAGGTCTTTCAAATTCAGGTAAATCCGAAATTGTCAAAGAGTTTTATGATGATAAATCACACAGTAAGAAAACAGATGTAACTATTACAAAAACTAATGCAAAAGATAAACCAGGGTGGATTTATATAAATCAAATCAATAATGATGAAAAATGGAAGGAACAATTGAAGCTAATACACAGTAATTATACTACCATTATTCTCGAAAATTTTGAATTTAATTCGAAAAGCATAGATACCTGTAACAAAAAATTGACTTTGTTGGAAGATTTGTACCGGTCGGATAAAAAGGTTATTATTCTTTCTGAAATTCATCCTACACAAATTCTGGACTTTTTTAATGAATTTATCAATTTAGAAAATGATAAGTTTAAAAAGCAAGAATTTATAGCTAAGTATAATGAATGGCAACAAGTATTTGACAGGTTTAAAGTACTTTATCTTCCATTAACAAATAAAAGTATCGCCGAAATGAAAGGTTCTTTGCAGCAAAATGAAATAAAAAATGATGATACTAACATCATATCAGCCATTGAAAATAACATATTAAATGAACAAAGCCTGCTGCATAACTATTACTACTCTATATGGAATAATTTAACATTAGGAGAGAAATATGTATTGTATGATTTTGCAAAAGACGGTCTGCTGAATACAAATAATACCCAGGCAATTGGGTCGTTGATAGCCAAAGGGGTTTTTGAAGATAAAGGGTCAATTCAAATAATTAATGAAAGCTTCAGGAACTTCATACTTTCAGCTTTAAAACCGGAAGAAGAAATTCTGCGGCAAAAAGAAATATCGGCAAAAGGCAAATGGAATACCTTTAGAATTGTATTGATTTTAATTGTTCTGGCATTATTTACATTAATATGGTTTGGAAACCAGGAAATTATTAATGATTTTAAAACAATTCTTGCTGCAGTTGGAGCAGTGGCCGGATTATTGTTAAGGTTTGGGGGAATGCAGATGCAGCAGGCAAAATGAAGTATGTCTTTATTTTTAAGAGTTTAGAATTTATTGATTCTCATACCAACTATTAAATTCATTCACTATAGTGATCAATTCTTTCTTTGAAAATTCTTTGTTTATAAATTCTATCTATCATTTTATAGGAAAACGATTTTAAGGGAGCTTCAAATACCTAATAAATTAAACAGGAAAATGGTTGATTTTTATTTACATTAATATTTCTTCTTACTAAATGTGCAATTTATATTGAAAAATAGTAACTTGTATATTAGTTAATATTGGTTTTATGCAAATGCAAAAGCTACCATATGATCAATTATTAAAAGAAAATGAAAGGTTACGTCAAGAGAATGAAATAGTACATAAATATATTGAAAATGTAGGAGTAATTTTTATTGTACTAAACCCAAACGGGGAAGTAACTTATATTAACAGGGAAGGATGTGAAATACTTGGGGATCAACAACAAGATATCTTTGGAAAAAATTGGATTGAAACATTTATACCGAAAAATAAAAAAGATAAAAGTCAGGTAAAAGGAAATCCAACAATTAATTTTGAGAACAAGTA
>CAZWGG010001027.1:0-1786 GCA_964633305.1 uncultured Bacteroidales bacterium | reverse complement strand
TATAGATCAAATCCCTTACTCTTTCTGGCTTCAAATCTAATTTCTTTAATCCTCTTATCTTTTTCCATTCAATATCATAACCACCAACATACGACGAACCTTCTCTAAACTCCGGACCGTTGCCTAAACCCACTTTTCCTCCCGTTATTTTACATAAGTAAAAGATTTCTCTTTGCCCTGATGTTTCCGGCTTTTGGGAATCCATCTCTAGAAAGAATTTTATTATTCTTATATCAGCACCTAGCTCCTCTTTGCTTTCTCTAACCAAAGCCTCTTCGTTAGTTTCATTCTCTTCAACTGCCCCACCTGGAATAACCCAATACACAGAGTTAAGATTAGTTCTTTTGATTAACAACACTTTATCCCCTTGTATAATTATGGCCCTTACCCTTCTTCTCATGCTTTATTATTCGAAGCTAGAACAAATAGTATTGAATTGATTATCTGCTGTATTACATCTGCAGTACTTTAGAAGATCATCAAAGTTATTAAACAAATCTCTATGTTTTTTACTCTGCCATATCTCTGACAACTTTTTCTTTTTAATAGAACCATAGCTGAATTTGCTAAAAAACGAACAGCAGGTTTGCGAACAAGGATATACATTGCCACAATAATCTATTGAAACAGTGTTTGCCATAACATAACATTTATCAAATTGCCTTCCTGATTTTGATCCTACATAAACTTTATCATATCCTCTTTTTTCTAATTCTTTTATAAATTTGATATTCTTGGTATTAATACTATTTTTATTGGAAACTGGCTCTTGCGGAACAGAATACCTTATTTTATCCACTCCAATACTTAACATTTTTTCTTGTATCTGAAACAAGTCTTTTTTAGAAAAAAAATCATCATAAATCAATATAGGTATATTAACTTGAATCGGAGCTTTTTCTTTATTTTTTAGCTTTATAAATTCTTCTATGCTTTTTACTAAAGAATTATAGTGATTATGTAAAATAGAAGCAGTAATATTAAAAGATATATAATTAAGTTTTTTATTTTTGCTTAATCGAGCGCTCTGAAATATAACATGCATGGTATTACTATCTAAACATTCACCGTTGGTATAAATACTAAATCTAAAATTATATTTCCCCAAAAGTTTGATTAATTCCAACTTATCTTTATAAAGCAACGGCTCACTGTGTAAGCCCGCTAAGATTATTATAGGGTCATATTTTGATAGTTCTTTATTATTTCTAATATCTTTTAATATATTATTCTTAATATAAAATAATGGAAGTTCAATCTTGTTTGTATTCTTTAAATTAAGACCGTAACAAAACGGACAACTAAACTGGCATAACGAAGTGGGGTGTATCTCTACTCTCTCAAGTTTAAAATCAGGCAAAGAACTATTTGCCTTAGCTTTTTTAACGCTTCTCCTTATAGAATGCAAATTCCATTTCCCAACGCCATTATATGGATAATCACTATTGGATTTTTTCTTATTCATGTTTCTGATTATTTAAAACCCATTATGCCAACTTTCTGAAAAGCGAGCTTATATTGACTTATATAATACTATTTACCGTCGCATCTTTGTCAAACCATTTTAAAGCTTCCAATAAGCTCAAAATAAATGACCCAGCCCGTTGTGCCGTTGAAATTCTGGGCTTAATTAGAAAGGACGTTGCGGTTTGGGGGCGTATTAATATACAATCAGAGTAATGTTTGGAGATTTGCTCAAAAACGCGTCTCATAAGCTCAAAAGGGAGCTCCTGTTAATCAAGCCCTTCCGGCGGCTGTCGTTTTATTTATTCGAAAAAAAACTTTA
>CAZWGG010001026.1:0-1789 GCA_964633305.1 uncultured Bacteroidales bacterium | reverse complement strand
AGGTATTTACCAGCTATTTCGTATGATGAATCTTCCGAATGATCATTTACGGCAATAATCTCATAATTTTTTTGGGGGTAATCTTGCAAATAGAGGTCTTCAAATATATGCTTCAAATTTTTCTCTTCGTTTCTGAACGGTATGATAATGCTAACAAAAAGACCCTTCGATTTCCCAGATGGAGTGAAAGATTTTAATCTTCTCCACCCTTTCAGGTAAGAAAAAATCAATATTAGATACAAAATGTAAACTAGGACAGAAAAGTAGAATAATACTAACATATTGCCGGCACTAAGTTACGTTCGTCTTATTGACAGCCATTTATCAATTTTTGAATATAGCTCGTTTATATTTACCGGTTTTGTAATAAAATCATCACACCCCGCTTTGTAACATTTTTGCTTTTCTTCAGCAATAGCATTGGCAGTTTGTGCAATAATTGGTATATGCTCATTAAATTTCTTGATTTCCTTCGTAGCCTGAAGTCCATTCATTTCGGGCATTTGGATATCCATGAGCACAAGATCAATATTTTTATATTGTAAACAAATATCCACAGCTTCTTTACCATCACTAGCATGTAACACCTCTGCTTTTGTTTGTTTTAGAAAGCTTTCAAGAAACTTATAGCTAAATTTATCATCCTCAGCTATAAGAAATACCCTGCCTTTCCATATATAATCTTTTCTTACTCTCTGTTTTGAAATATCTTCGTCATTTATTTTTTTTACAGGAATATAGGGTATCGTAAAATAAAAAGTTGACCCTTCTTTTTCTTTTGATTCAGCCCACACATTTCCACCTAAAAGTTCAACAAAACCTTTTGAAATAGCTAATCCAAGTCCGGAACCTCCATATTTACGAGTCGATGAGCTATCTGCCTGAATAAAACGGTCAAAAATCACTTTAAGTTTTTCTTTTGTAATACCTATTCCTGTATCTTTTACATAAAACAATAACTTTTTATCTTTAGGTTTCATATACCCAAATTCGATGTATCCTTCATTAGTGAATTTAAAGGCATTTCCCACAAGATTAGTCAATATCTGACGTAACCTGTTAGGATCTGCTTTTATAAAGCAGGTTTCATTGGGAAATGCTTTCCTAACCCGCAGTTTAACTTTTGACTTTTCTTCTTTAAATTGCTTAGATAAAAATGAAGAATGAACTTGAGAAAGCAGTTTATTTAAAGAAAAATCCTGACGTGAGATATTTATTTGTCCGGCTTCAATCTTGGCAAAGTCAATAATATCATCAATGAGGCTTATCAGCATTTTACCATTGCTGTTAATAATATCCAGGTATTTCTTCCTATTGCCCGTGCTAATACTTTCTTCGTTTAACATTTCTGCAAATCCCAATATCCCGTTCATAGGCGTTCGTATCTCATGTGACATGTTGGCAAGAAATGCTGTCTTTAATTTATCTGATTCTTCAGCTTTTTCTTTTGCCCTTACAAGTTCATATTCGAGTTGGCTCCTATGAAAAGCCACAGAAATCTGGTGAACAAAAGTTTCAATAATATGCTTGAATTTTATTATACTTTTATTAAGTGTGAAAATTGTAATATTCCCAAAAAGTTTATTATGGCGGGCAAAAGAAATATAATAAATTTTATGGACTTTAATTGTTTCAAGGAGTTTATTAAAATCTTCTTGGTCAACAATCCCAAATGTCAATAATCCAACCTTATCTTTAATATTCGTTATAACTCCCGCATTTTCAATATTAGTGAATTCATGGTTAATTGGAAAAGAATGTCCAATTGGATCTCTGCCAAGCATTTCTT
>CAZWGG010001025.1:0-1797 GCA_964633305.1 uncultured Bacteroidales bacterium | reverse complement strand
ATTTACCGGTTAAAACAAAAAAAAAAAGCAAATTTAAGCCGGCTTCCAGGTCTGTCAAGGCCAGGCCCCCCAGGTTCCGTCATTTTTTTTATTTATTTGATTTTTATTGGTAAAAAAATGACAGGAAGCCCTGACAGACCTTCCAGCCTTACCTTGCCGGGTAAGCTTTCTTTTTTTGTTCTTTTTTCTTTTGGAAAAATAATCCTGTTATTTTTTTTATCTGAATAGCTGAAAACTAACTTAATTAATAGTTCAGATAAAAGAAAAAAACACTTACTTTTGATCAAGTAAACTAAAAAATGGGATGCCTAAACTTAGCGAAGCGATCTCATGAGCGCAGCGAATAAACTGACATATAACCTTAAAAAACAACCCATTTTCTGGCGGGTATCGGTCCAGAAAAAACATCAAAAACCCCGTGTAAGATGGTACGATTACGGGGCTAGAATGTATGACCCGCAGATCGGTAGGTGGCATGTCGTTGACAATAAGGTCGAGAAGTATTATGGATTATCACCATATATTTATGCAGCTAATAACCCAATTCTTTTTATTGATCCAGATGGTAATGAAATTGTAATTGGAAATAATACTAGTAAAGCGTTAACAAATCTAGCGAAAATTGCTGCTACAACTAAAGGACAAATACGAATTAATCGATTAATGGCATCACCTTACAAATACAGGATGAATGCTATTTTTTGGACAAGTAATTCAGGCTATGATAATAATGGGAAAGAATATGGAACTCCCAGAGCAACATACTATCCGCGTTCAGTTTGGATGCCAAGACTTCAGGGAGGGTCTGTCTCAAGTATGCTAGTGATGGGTCATGAAATTAACCATGCCTATGATCATGACATTGGAGAAAACCCCTATAATGTACCTGCAAGAGAGAGATCCTCTGTAATATTTACAAATTATTTAAGATCTGTATATGATGATGGGCCTATGCGTCCGGCTTATACAGGCACAAGACAGGATGGGAAGAGATTTACAACAACTTTTTCTGATAGAGAAGGGGCTTATAATAGTACCCGAGAGAAAATAACAAATTTCAATCAAGTTGGCGAATATAGTGGTTCAGGAAGTACTTTTTTAGGATTTAGTTATGATAAAAGCGTAGGCGGTGATGAAGCGAGTACTGAATATATGATAACCACAAAAACGAAGGATGGTACATTTTTATATGTAAAGTTCGACAATAGAGAAGCATATGAAGAACGTATGAAGTATATTCAGGAACAAAATAAGAAAGATGAAAATAAATAAAGAGAACAGTTTTAATATTTTATTAGGGAGCATTTTTATTATTTATTTATTTGTTGATGTTGTTCATTTTCTAATGTTTAGGTTAGAACCTGAATATTTTCCACTTATGAGCGGTTTTTACGAGAACCATGTTTTGAGCTTTATTAAATGGTTTTTATGTTTACTAGTTATAACATCAATCTACCTGGATAGGAAGAAAATAAAAATATCTTTTTTCTTTATAATAATTTCTATTGCAGGGATACTGACATTGTTTATCTTAAAAGGACAATGGAATAATTTAATAAAAGGAAGTCTGTTATTTAAACTTGGAATACTTGAAATAGGAGCATTTTTACTAATAATATTGGCAAAAAAACTATATACGAAATACAGGATAAGCTTTTGGAAATTTTTATTCTTTACCTTAATAGTTACTACATTTTGGGTATTTTTTATTATTAAAATACCTATTGCTTGTTGTGGGTAAACCCCTTGCTAGTCCCAGCTTGCCAACGAAGTAAAAACATAAAAAACTAGAGGCTG
>CAZWGG010001024.1:0-1800 GCA_964633305.1 uncultured Bacteroidales bacterium | reverse complement strand
AGAGGATACAAAACAAAACTGGATACTATAGATGATAATACCGATTATATTTTGCTACTTCAACCAGCCATATTTGACCTTGATGAAGTTATAGTGACCGGGCAAATGACCCCGCGAAAATCAGATCAATCCATATATAAAGTACACGTACTGGGCAAACAAGTTATAGAGCAAAAAGCTGCGACCAATTTAACCGGGCTCTTAACAAACGAACTAAAGATTAACCTTTCCCAGGAGGGCATTCTGGGCAGAACAATGAACATAAGAGGGTTAGAAGGTGAACATATAAAAATTCTTATTAACGGGGTACCTGTTGTTGGCCGTCAAAACGGTATCATCGATCTTGACCAGCTTAACCTCTATGATGTAGACCACGTGGAAATTGTAGAAGGCCCCATGTCGGTAATTTATGGAAGTAATGCATTGGGAGGGGCAATTAATATAATTACACGTAATCGTCAACTGGGGATTAAACAATTGTATAGTTTGGATGGGTATTATGAATCTGCCGGCATTTATAACTTTTATGGCACTTCTTCTTTTAGAATAAAAAATCATATGTTGGGAATTCACTTGTCACGAAATTTTTTCAATGGATATAACGAAAATGAAAATTCGCGGTTTAAACTCTGGAAACCAAAATTACAATACAATCCAGGACTTACCTATTATTTCCAAAACAAAAAAATAACATGGTCTGCCAATTTAGATTTTCTGTATGAAGAATTAAGAGATAAAGATTCTCTTTCTGCAAATTATTTATTCGAAGCAGCACAAGACAGATACTATTATACCAAGCGGCTAAATTCAAATATTAAATCTGATATTCAACTATCTGGTTCTTCTACATTATCGTTTCTTGCAGGTTATTCATTTTACAGCAGAATAAAAAACGCGTATTACAATGATTTGGTAAATCTAAAAAAGTATCTTCTTGAAAGTCCTGACAATCATGATACTACATATTTTAACATGGTAACCCAAAGAGGATTATTCAGCTATTCAAAAAACAATGTTGAAATGAGTAGTGGCTATGATATAAAATTTGAACAAGGATTTGGTAAACGAATAAATGGCAATAAAAGTATTACCGACTATGCTTTCTTTTCAACTGTTATTTGGTCTCCATTTTCAACTCTCTTTTTACAACCAGGCATTCGGGTAAGTTATAATTCGCGTTACAAAGCGCCAATTGTATATTCCTTTAACATAAAATATGATTTAGGAAATTTCAGGTTCAGAACATCGTATGGAAAGGGCTTTAGGACACCTTCTTTAAAAGAGCTTTTCATGGAGTTTGTAGATCAAAACCACCATGTGTTTGGAAATCCTGGATTAAAAGCCGAAACAGCAAATAACTTCAATCTTTCAACAATTTATTTTATTCGTTTTAACAAACACCAACTACAAATAGATTTTGACCTGTTTTACAATGAAATTAAAAATAAAATTGACTTTTTGTTTGACCCTAATGACCGGCTATGGGCAAAATATTTTAATATAGAAAGTGGAATGTATAAATCAAAAGGAATGGAATTCACAATAAATTACAAGCTACATCCTCGGTTTTCATTTAAAAATGGAGTAGCCATCACCGGGATATCAAGACTTACTGACCTTAACCAGTATGATTACAATACTAATTATACCTCATCGTTTACCTATAAAAATATCAAGTACCAATTTCAACTTTCAGCATTCTATAAGTATACTGACAGAAAAATTTTTTACCGTGGTAACTTTAATACAGATGGAAGCTTGGATAACGTAAATGAAGAATTTATAGAAGATTATCACAAT
>CAZWGG010001023.1:0-1802 GCA_964633305.1 uncultured Bacteroidales bacterium | reverse complement strand
TATGTGATGAATTAGAGGATACAATTTCATTTATCACAATAATGAAATCATGCCATTTGAATACACCTAAAGGATTTAGAGTATCAAGCCTGGCAATTGTTGCCTGATCAGTCATATTTTCAAGAGCCAACTTTCTGTTTTGTTTGTCATAAAAATCAGAAATAGCATTTATAACTACAAGTCTTTTTTTACTAAAAAATACAGTATCTAATATACTATTTGAATTCAAACTAAAGGTATAACAATGCTCTACCATTTCTTTAGCTGAATCGAGACTAGCAAGACTATCAGATGAAATCAATGGAAGAAACTCCTTTTCAAACGCCTTTTCATTATTAGTTATCTTCTTCAGGTCAAAAGGAGACTGTATATCGAAAATAAGTGTATTTATATAAGAAAGATAGCTGGCCAAGTATTTGTTTGTTTCTACTAAATTATTTTCACTTGCATATTTTATAGCCAGTAACGTTTTTCTCTTTGCAAGTTCAAGTGATGATAGACTTCCATCTTTGAGGTATTCCTTTAATGCTTTTTTAAAATTCTTTTCATTTGCAAACAGCTTCTGATAACGTATTCTTTGAAACTTAATTTCATTATTTATTCTTTTTTCATACTTAGAATAAAAAAGTAAGGAATGCTCATCTCTTCTGAATTCTACTTGCTCAAGTTTCTCCAGTACCAATTTTTTTGCTTTTTCGAGTTCTTCATTTTTGACGTATTGCTCAAAATCTTTGATGAAAATGCTTTGTTCCAGTTCTCTTCTGCAATTATAATAGCTAAATGATCTTCCGCTTTTAAGTCCAGGAAGTTGTGTCCGCAACTTCTCAATCCGGTTCGTGATACTGTCCATAAACGATTCAAAAGAATCATTCTTTTCTCTTTGTTGGGCTACTAGTAAGCTTGAAAAACCAAGGAAAAACAACCCTAAAAACACAAAAGTATAATAAAACACTCTTTTCATTTTCTTTCTCTTTTAGTTTTAAGAGAACCAGTTCTAGGTGTTGACTCATACTAGTCTGAAAACTCATTTTTGTCCTACATAGTTAATACGTTTTTTAGGTTTAGTAGTTTGAAATTTTACACGAAAAGTTTTTATTATTAATTTCAATGCTATACATAAAATTTCATTCTGTTTTGTATGGAATAAATAAAATTATTTAGTAAATTTAAATTAACACTGCCTTGAAAATAAAATTATTGCCTTAAAACAATTCCTATCATTCGTTTTCTTTTGTTTGCCATAACAAGTATTGATTAACATAATAAAATTCAGGTGAATATGAAAGAGCTACTACTTTTTTTGCTTATTTCTGTAAGTACTTCAATAGCAGTAATTGCTTTTATCCGGTTCAGATATAAAAGTTCTGTAATCAGCATTATAGGTGCATCAATGATTTTTTTGGCCTTAGCTATTGCGATATTAGTATATATAATTGCCCTTAAAGGGCTTGCCCAGTTAATTTGGGTAACACCTGTTGGAATATCTATAATCATTACTATTCTTTACTATCTTAGGATTAATCTAACACAACCATTAAGTAATCTTACCAATGTTATTGAAACGTTAGCCCACGGTGCGCTTAATTTTGCAATTGACGATAAAACTAATACCCGAAAAGACGAGCTTGGAAAAATATCAAAAGCCATGGATGATTTAAAATTAATACTAAATAATATCGTACACCAGATTCAACATATTTCAGAGTCTATAGCATCTTCTGCAAGTCAGCAAAGCTCGTCAGCCAATCAAATTTCAAAAGGGGCCAATGAACAGGCTTCCTCAACCGAAGAAATATCTTCGT
>CAZWGG010001022.1:0-1808 GCA_964633305.1 uncultured Bacteroidales bacterium | reverse complement strand
ACTTCAAGTCTTGGAAAGAAGATAGTGGCGGGAAAGTTCCCGTATTTTTACTACATGATGCTTCAAGTTCCTTACATGTTGTGCTTTGATTTTATAAGAATTCAAAATAATATTTACTTACTGTTAAGTAGATTTTTAAATACCTTTAACTTAAAATTAATGAATAGTTCGAGGTACTCTTCTACTGTTTTGTTGTCATAAATTGTTGACGAATTGTTTTTTCTATAAATTCTTTCAAATTCATTCTTTGTAATTTTTTGGTCATTAATTGTTAGAAGTATTTCATCGTTTTGACCCGATACTTGAACGGAAAAGAGTATTATGAAAATGAGAAGCGGGATATAATTTTTCATGGCTTATTTAGTTTGGTTTTGGACAATTATCTGCTATAATTAGGGGCTTCGCGTGTTATGGTTACATCATGAGGATGGTTTTCATACAATCCTGAATTAGTAATTCTCACAAATTGGGCTTGCATAAGTTTATTGATGTTTTCAGCTCCACAATAACCCATACCTGCCCTTAATCCTCCTATAAGCTGGTAAACTACCTCCGACAACAAGCCTTTGTAAGGTACACGGGCCACGATCCCTTCGGGGACAAGTTTATTAATGTCTTCTTCAGGATCCTGAAAATACCTGTCGCCCGAACCTTTTTGCATGGCTTCAATAGACCCCATTCCTCTGTATGATTTATATTTTCTTCCATTATAAATGATGGTTTCACCGGGAGATTCTTCCACACCGGCTAGTAGTGAGCCTGTCATAACAGAATTAGCGCCAGCTGCAATAGCCTTAACAATATCTCCTGAATACCTGATACCCCCGTCTGCAATTATTGGAACATTTTTATCTTTTAATACGGAAGAAACATCAAATATTGCAGAAAGCTGGGGTACCCCAACGCCTGCTATAACCCTTGTAGTACAAATTGATCCCGGCCCTATTCCTACTTTAACACCATCGGCGCCGGCTTCAATAAGGGCTTTCGCGGCATCTGAAGTTGCGATATTACCCACTACAAGATCAATGGTTGGATACGTTTTTTTTGCAAGTTTTAGTAACTCGATGACTGTTTTGCTATGCCCATGCGCTGTATCAATAATAATTGCATCAACATCTGATTTTACAAGGGCTGCAATCCTGTCAATACTTTCTTTGGTAGTACCCACTGCAGCAGCAACTCTAAGCCGTCCCATTGAATCTTTGCAGGCAAATGGCCTGTCTTTTGCTTTTGTAATGTCTTTATAGGTAATTAAACCAATAAGCCTTTTATTTTCATCAATTACAGGTAATTTTTCAATTTTATATTGTTGAAGAATATCTGCAGCTTCTTCAAGATTTATTTCCATATTAGTAGAAATAATATTTTCATAAGTCATTACTTCACTAATAGGTCTATCTAAACGTGATTCAAAACGTAAGTCGCGGTTGGTAACAATTCCAATTAGTTTATGCTTGTCGTCTACTACGGGGATACCTCCTATTTTAAACTCTTTCATATATAATGATTCAATTTCTTTTGATAAGTCTTCTGGGAAAGAATTTCTTAATTGTAATTGGGTCATAAATCATACCATTCTCGGCTCTTTTAACGGTTTTAACCTGTTTCGCCTGTTCTTCAATGCTCATATTCTTATGAATCACTCCAATACCTCCTTCCCTGGCCATGGCAATTGCTAGGGTTGCCTCTGTAACTGTATCCATAGCGGCTGAAACAATTGGTGTGTTGAGATGTATGTTTCTTGATAGCTTTGTGGATAAGTCAACTTCTTTTGGTAGTACTTTCGAATATGCTGGTACTAAGAG
>CAZWGG010001021.1:0-1815 GCA_964633305.1 uncultured Bacteroidales bacterium | reverse complement strand
GCTAACAAATTTTCTTTAAATCTATTGTATTTTAGGTTTTTATCTTTTAGTATTCTTCCAATACAATATTTGCTTATATTTCTTGGCGAAATTCCCAGCTCACTAAGAATATGAATAAATTCGGAGGTATAACCATTCGAAGCATTTTGTTTAACTTCAGCAATAGTTAAATTTGGTAGTTCTTTTCTGAATGTGTTATGTTCAAACTTTAGCGAATGGTCAATGGTGACTCTTTCACAGAAACTTTTATTTACTAGAGTAATACGTGAAAATACCGTATAAATTTTTGGCTCCAGGTCTTTCATGTCAAATGGAGTATTTTCCCTGATAAAATCATCTAATTCCCGGTTATTTTTTGTGTCTATTGATGAAACTTCAATTCTTTTTTTTATAGTCCTGTTATTTTTTGTTTTATATTTTACTTCAAGGAAAGATGAGTTGCTATTCACGTATGATCTGAAACGTACTTTGTGCCGGTTGACTTTTCCATTATGATGGTTCATATACATTTGGTCGTCTGAAGTATCATAATACAATGAACGATAAGAGAATATTTTATCTTTATCGACGTTTAATACCCGGTAATTTTTTTTTGATTTGTTTAAAATAACAGGTAATAACCTGCTGGCAAAGACAAATTTTGAGTCGACCCGATTAAGCAGCCCTGCACTATCAATTTCTTGAAGGGAAATTTCATGAAATTCTGACAATATTTTTTTTATAGGTTCCAATGCTATACGTTATTGTGATTTCTTTTCCAAAGTATATTCGTAGGTCTTCCATTCAGTAAGTTTACCTTTTTCGTCATATTCTTTTTTTGATGTTCTTAAACCTTCATTGTATTGGTATTCAGTCTTTTTTATTATTTTATCGTTTTTGTCATAATGAATTTCTGTAAATTTATTGTTATTTTTATTATATGTCCAACACACATGGCTTTTAATACTTTTATCCGGATAATATTTAATTTCTTCTATAAGGTTTCCTTCTGCATCATATTTTTCAATTTTTTCAATATATGATGATTTTTCATTTATATGACTCACCGTTTTTATAGAGATAATTCCAAGGTCTTTTATCTCTTTCTTAGATTGACTTTTGGCATTTATGCAGAAAATAAAAAATACAGCTGCAAATATTATTTTCATCATTGATTTTACTTTACAATTATGATATCTTGAACTACTTCATGTTGAAAGTCTTCGGATATTGTTACCACCCTTTTTATAGGAATCAATTCTCTGGAAGTTTTGTTAATCATATCTTTTGATAAAGCATATATGGTATATGTTCCTTTTACCAGGTTTTGAAATTGAAAGGTACCGTCATAATGTGTTTGAATTTTCATAAAGTAGAACGGGTCATCTGCATAAACAATATAAACATCTTCATCTGCACCATAATACTCATCCAGCAATACGGTTCGTTCCTCGTTATAATCCAGTATGTATATTTTTCCTGTTATGCCTGATGTTCCATCATCATAGTCACATTTTTCCAGTATTACCAAATCATCAACTGTTACAGTTGTATTATTATTAGAAATATCTATTTCCTGAATTACCGGAGTTAGTCCTGAGATTGAACCTCCGCTTATGTCAACGGAATAAGCATATATTTTATAATTTCCTTTTCTTAGGTATTCAAACCTGTAGCTTCCATCCCAGTTTGTTTTGAAACGGTCATTGTAAATGGTATTATTCCCGTAAATAATGTATACATCAACTTCAGGCTTATAGAATGAATTCAGCAAATGAGTAAATGTATTGTTGTACACTTCAACAAAAATTTTGCCTGTAATAACCGAGTTTCCTC
>CAZWGG010001020.1:0-1819 GCA_964633305.1 uncultured Bacteroidales bacterium | reverse complement strand
TGGGAAGATAGAACAGGGCCTTAAGTGTTTTCAAGAAGCTCTGGCAATTGCTGAAAAGAATTTCCCGCCTTTTCACCCCCAAATCCTTCAAATCCAACAACTCGTTGCTTCTACTGTTTAAAGGCCTTTTTATTTTTCCCTTCTTCAAATAAAAATATTTGTGTAATTGGTATTCCTATAATAATCGATTCAATTAGTTTGGAAGCCTTTTTGATATCCCACACATAATTCCGCTGAAACCCAGGTATTTTAACTATACCTGAATCTATGAAATCAAAAAGTGTCTTAATATTGAAGTCATTTGGTGAAGCTGAGATATCATACTCAGTAAAACTTACATCTTCTGTATTTTCAGGTTCAAATCCTTCATACCATTCAAACTCTTTTTCTTCAATATTGTCGTTATTCATTTTCATTTTTTTAAAGTTTATTATGTGGTAGAATATCTCTTAAAATTACAGGCAACGGTGTTGTGTTTTCGTGCTTTATTTCCTCGGTCAGTTTGTGGGTTTGGGCAGACATACTCTTTGACAAGTTTTGGTCTGTGTGCTGGCTTTCTTGAGCTACTTGGCAATGTGTATGGATGCGAAGCAGTGGTCTCATTTACTAAATTGTTCTGCTAAAATATTAGCAATCGACTCTGTTTCTTTAATAGTATTACCTGTAGTTTCAATTATTAATCCTAACCCTTTATCTGTCTTTGTAAAGACAATCTCAATATTACCATTTGGGTATATTCTCTTGATAAAATTTCTTTCATTTGGATTAAATGGTAGAGAATTAATCACACTAATAACATATGGAGAAGATATTAGTTTGTTTGCAAATCTTAATAAAATATCTTTTCCATGGTCGTCTCGAAGCGATATTTTTTTATTCTTAATAGGAATATCCGTTTCTGTTAGTGTAATTGTTTCAGTTCCCTCAATAAACTTTAAAATATCAACATCATCAAAGTGTTCTGGCTTTGAAACTGAATAAACACTAACTTCAAGATTATTATTTCCTGTGATAGTAATGGTATATCCACAATTTCCCCAAAAATCCTCAGAAAGAAAACTTATGCCCAAAGTAGAATAAAGATAAGCAGCAGCTAATCCATATGTGTTAATTTTATTTTCTTCCCTTTTTAATTCAAAATTATTCAATATGTACTCGTCTTCCTCTGCTGAATTTTCATCAATAAAAGGATGTCTAAATAGACCTCGAAGCAAAGTTGCTTTCAATCTATTCTGTGGTTCATTACAGAAATCATTTAGAGTAAAACTATCAGATAGTTCTATTGCTTCAATTCCTTTATGAAATCTAATTTTATTAAATCCATGATTATTAGCAGACTTAAATGTCGAGATAAATTTATCTACACGCTCAAATGCTATGGTTTTATTATTTGCTTTTGGAAATTCAGACAACTCATTAAAAATCAAATCCATGCTAAATCAGTTTTAAGAGTTGATTATTCCATTCATCAAGGAAGTCTTTAGGATATTCACTTAATTCACCTTGTTTATCGACTTTTATTGAACTGATATTCGTATACTGTTCTTTATCAGTTGTTATTTTATCAAAATATGAAATATTCACACTAGAGTTGTCAATTAAACCCTGTTTAACTGCTACCCTAACACCGTTAATAATATGGTCACTATGTGTTTCAATAAACACTTGAGCTCCTATTGATGCAGCCAAAGATATCAGTTTTCCTAATTCACTCTGTCCTCTTGGATGAACATGAGATTCTGGATTTTCAATAATAATTATTTTACCTTTCTCAGCTGTTAAAAGAGATAGAATAACTGGTAAAACATAAGATATACCA
>CAZWGG010001019.1:0-1819 GCA_964633305.1 uncultured Bacteroidales bacterium | reverse complement strand
TAAAGTGGCACTATTTGACCGAAACGGGTGGCATGGTCTGACCGAAATAGCCAACATGCTTTAAAAAAGGATTTGTACGGCTTTCCTGTCACATGGTATCTTTAATGGTTGTGATGATTTCGAGAGTTTTATCGGCAAGAAGTATGGATTCTACCGGGTCAAAATCATCCGGGGGAGTTTTACGCGCTACGGTAACAGCTATAATGAATTCTCCCTGCTCTGTTTTTTGTGGTTCGATTAAGCCGGAGCTGATATTGCCGTAATCAACAAAAAGGTAAATGCTGTTAATTTGTTCAATGCGTTTTTTTACGATGTTTTCGTCTACTCCAAAAACATAATCATCCAAGCCGGGAATAATACTGTGCGTATCTAAAACAGAAATAGTTGTTTTTAACGTATCATACCCGGTGAAATAGCCTGAATTGTCTTTATTAAAATTCTTTACTACGCCGGCCAGGAACGGGAATTTTGCAAAATAAGTGAACGTGTCTCGTATTAAGGTGGCATTCATGAGATCAGATCGTTTACCTGTGGTATGGTTAAATTCATTATTTCGGCTATTTCACCCTTTTTTTTACCGGCTTTTTCCAGTTCGGAAACAGAGTCGGATAATTCTTTTAAAAGCAGGTCGAAAAATGTAAAGAGATTGGTATTCTCCATTTTTTCGCTGTCGCCATACCCTTTTTTACTAAGCTGGTACATGTTTCCGGCAAAGCCAAGTGAGTACATGTTTTGCTTTTTTTGTTTTTTACCTGTTTTCGGCTTTTCAAAAAGTATAGCGTACTTGGTTTGGTGTACAATAAAATTTGTTATGGCAAGGAAGTTAAGCAATACAGCTTCTTTTACCTGGCTTTCTACTCGTTTGAAAATTCCGGCGAGTTCACCCGTCTGTGAATGCTTCTTCCAATTTTATCAGTCCACTTTCATTCAGCATGATCACAACCTGGGTGAAAATGTTTTCTATTTTTTCTTTTAACCTCGCTCCCCTAAAATGGTTTATTGTATTATGATCAGGAAAATTTTGTCCACTAAGCCAATGGTAATAAATACTTTCCTTGTTAGCCTTTTCGATTTTACGGCTTGAGTATATGTTGTTTAAATATGAAAAAATAAGAATCTTTAATAATACCCGCGGATGATAACTACTTGTCCCCCCTCCCTTGTACGTGGAGATTATTTCTCTAATATCAATCTTATCAATAATCCTATTAACCAGCCTTACAGGATGATTGGCAGGAATTATTGCATCAAAACTAAAGGGAAAAAGGGCGGGTTGATTTTGATTGGTTGGTTTAAAAACTATTTTTCCCATTTGTATCAGAATTTATTGATTTAAATTTAACGATTAATTATCTGATATACAAATATTTAAGTTCCACGTGGAACGAAAGTTATCAACACAACTACCAGGTTATTAACATTTTAAAACTAATGTTCTCATGTTGAGAAAATGAGTTGCGAAAAAAAGACTGTCTTTATAGCTTTTTGGACTTTTAAGACAGCCTCTTGAAACAAATTAGTTAACAACCAGTTTTTTATTACATACCCGAGAGTCGTACTGGATATTTACAAAATAAATACCCCTGCTCAACCCTGAAATATGTACTACTTTTCCAGATATGCCTGTTCTTGAATACAGGGTTGTTTTCCCGGTAATATCGGTAAGTGTAATAACAACGTCTTGCTTAGCCTCCTCAAATTCTATTGAAACTTCCCCCGAACTGGGATTTGGATATATACTTACGAATGAGTTGTCTTCCGAAATGTCCGTGGGTTTAACCGATTTTAACACCGTACATGGCTGTGTTGACGAGTTGCT
>CAZWGG010001018.1:0-1820 GCA_964633305.1 uncultured Bacteroidales bacterium | reverse complement strand
GATCAATTACTTGAATATATGGGAAAAGTCAAAGAATGTATTGGTATCTTAAAAGAGGGTCTAGTTAAGTATTATACTGGTGACTACATAGGTTTTTCTAAACTTGTTAAAGAAGTATCAGGACTTAAACATGAGGCAGATATAATTAAGGGTAATATTAGAAATCATCTTCCATCTACAGTTTTTATGCAAGTTGATAAAGGCAGATTTTTATGGGCTCTTCGCGAGCAAGATGCAATTCTTGATCATGCTTAAAATCTTGTAGAAATGCTTGATATGCGTTATATAAATATACCAAAAGAACTTCAACCTCTTTTTATTGAACATTGTAAGCTTGTTATGGAAACAGTAGAATCAATGGAATTAGCAGTTGAAAATATTAGAGATCCTATTGAAACTGGTTTTAGGAAAAGTAAGAGAGAACATACAAAACAATATATTCATAAAGTCTATGGTTGGGAAAATTTAGCTGATCAAAAAAGATATGAGATAGCAAAGGGGATATACAGACTTGAAAAAAAACTTGAGACAATGGATGTATATCATTTACTTAAAATTTTAGATTGGGTTGATAATATCGCTGATCATGCTAAAAATGTTGCTGATTGGTTACGCTCAGTGATTGCAAAATAGTTTTTATTTTTCTAAACAGATTCCTTTTATACAAGAATAAATTAAAATAAAAAAAGATAATTACGTCTATAAATGAAAGAAGTTTGGCATTGCTTCAGATGTAAAAGATATTATAAAAGAGGTCCATCAATAAATACGAAGAGAGTTTTATTTTGTCCATTTGTTTTCAATCCCACTGCATACATGTATATCATAAATTCTTCGTGTGAATAATTAGTTGGAACATCTTCACAGTGATCATAGAATATATAATCGATTCCGTCATCAAATATGTATGATGAGAAGCAGGTAAAACGGAAATTGTTCGGAAACAAAAATTTAGCCCAATATACACCAACATTATTTAACCAATGTTCAATTGTTAAGCTAAAATTCATCCATACAGTACCATTTTCATCCTCAGGAAATTCATAAATATAATCATCAGGCGGGGTATATTCAATAATTTCCATTCCTTTATATTTAATATAGATTGGTGATAAAGGCCAATGCCGTATGACAAATTTTCCTAAAGAGTTCATTTCAGTAGTATTCACCGGTTCTGCGTTTGGATTTTGCTTGATTTGGGCGGCGCTAACCAAAAATGTCGTGCTCAATAATAGGATTATACTGCCTACCAACAATTTTTTCAATAATTTCATGTATTTACCTCCATTCTTTCCTCCCCTTTATTAAAAAAGGGTAAATTATAATCTTAAAGGGGTTATTTATATTTTGTGATATATTTAATAATTTTATGATTTAATAATATTAATTTAAATTAATATGTACTACATTTTTTTAAAAAATGCAAATACACAAATTAAACAAAAAATAATTGAGGTATTATATACAAATAATAATTTCAGTGATATTTTTCTAAAGTTTTTGTGCTTTTTCAAACAAGATTTTCGGAACCTCCACATAAAAGAGTCGTTCTAACATGGTCATTTTATGTAGGCTATAAAAATAGAAATAATGTACTTGGTTCCAACAATAAATAATTCCAAGGTTTTTACTTTGATTTATGCGTAATTCTGCACGGACCCCTGGTGAAATTCCTCCATGTGCCCAAAGCTGCATACCATTTGAGGCGTTGAACTGATACCACCCAAGTCCATATCGTGCTGTTCCATCCCAGCTATCAGGATATTGTAATGACAATATCAACTGGATTGTAGAATTATTTAGTAAATAATGGCCCTGAT
>CAZWGG010001017.1:1508-1842 GCA_964633305.1 uncultured Bacteroidales bacterium | reverse complement strand
TCAACTTTTATATTATTACTCATAAATTCATCTAAGTTGTGCGCACCACCTATTCCTCGATTTCTCGGAACAGTAGAATCAACCTTTACAATATGTTCAGCATAATCATCAGTGAATCTTATAAAATTACCCTTCCCACTCACACCCGCAATATCATCAATTTTTGAAACCTGTGAACCTTTACTAAGTTCAAGAAAAGCTTCTAACCCTTTTGCAGTAATCACTTCTAAATAAGCTGTTGTAAGTGCATAAGAAACCATTTCTAACCTTTTATAAACATCACCTTTTGTAAAATCTACATATATGTCATTAACTGATTTTCCTATACCTTTAG
>CAZWGG010001017.1:0-1498 GCA_964633305.1 uncultured Bacteroidales bacterium | reverse complement strand
AAAACTTTTTTCCATCCTTCTGGATCTATTAAAGATTTTCCTATACCTTTAGCAATCATATATTCATAATCTGTTAAAGGTATACCATTTCTTGACTTATATAATATCATATAAATAGTATATAATCCTTTAGCTGTATCTAAAACAACCTCATCAGTATTATATACTAAATCCCATAAATTAACACCATAATCATATAAAGCATTTTTTATTCCTCTCAAACTTGCTAAAGATAGTTCTTTCTGACTCAAGCCAGAAAAATAACCAGAAAAAATATCATTATAATCAAGCTGTAAGTTTGATAAATTATTTTTTGCGATATCTAAACCTTCTATATTCCATCTCATCTCTGCTTTATTAGCCTCTTTAGCAATAGCAATCTTTTCTGGATTCATTTTCTCAGTATTTTCCCAATTGTTATAACTCCATTTTAGTTGCTCCATAGTTTTTGGACCAACAATGCCATCAGGTTTTAATCCCCACGCTTGTTGGAATTTAATAACAGCTGCCTGTGTCTTTGGACCAAATTCACCATCGATTATCCCGGTATAATAGCCCATATTCTGCAATTTTTTTTGTATTTGTTTAACACCATAACCTTCTGAACCTACTGAATATCCTTTATTCCTTTTCTCTTCTTCCTGCTTTCTTTTCTTTTCTTGCTGCTTTATTATCTGCTTTGCAGCCGGTTCAGGTACATATTGCGTTACACCCTGATCATCAATAATGTGCACACCTTTCGAATTATTATATGATGTTTTATCATCTTCTATAATCAATGCTGATATACCTGGTGCAACCATTTTTCGAACAGCACTATTCCCATCAGGGTCAATCATCATAACAGGATTATTAGCACAATAGGTATAAAGATTCAAACTAAGTGGGTCACCAACATCTCCCCGAACTGTATCCTCAGTTAAGAATCTAGCAGTTTCAGGGCTGGTCGTATAGCTTCGCTATACTGCTCGCCTATGCAACCTAGATCATAGTACCTCGAATTCAAGTAATAAAGCTTACTTTCCTCATCATACTGATAAGACTTATAGCTAAATGGATTGACTACATTACCAGTTGATTCTGTCTGTACTCCAAATGCATCGTAGTAGTACCTATTTGCCATAGTTCCAGCATCATCAATAAGTCCTGTAATTTCGCCCATTCCATTGTAGGCATAATCATACATCTTTCCGCCTACATTCCTTGCAATGAGGTTGCTTCCAAAAATATTCCTTCCGGACTCATTACCAGCGGAATCAGTTTCTAGAACTACCTGCATACCTTCATAGAGATAATTAGTTTTAGTTCCATTTGTATCCTTAACTACCATTAATCCGTCCCCATTATAGGTATTCTTAATTACACTGCCATCATTCCTGGTTTCTACAGCCTGATTAAATTCATCATATATGTTTTGGTGACATTTCTAATTTATTATAAATCTAGAAATTATAAAACAATAGAAAATAAAGAAACAACTCAATAATAAAGACCTATT
>CAZWGG010001016.1:0-1842 GCA_964633305.1 uncultured Bacteroidales bacterium | reverse complement strand
CGCTTGAACTAGTTTTTGTTTTTTTTATCCCTTAGAACCTTGGACTATTGAGGGGCCAATATTATAAAACATTTTAATATTTTCCTGTGTATATTATTATTCTCTATTTCTTTTATGTTTTTATTGATATAATAATACTGATTGTTTATGTAACTTTCTATTAAAATATCTCTTGGTAGTATTACAAAAGTGTTATCCATATTCCAATAGCTGCCATTTTCAAGTAATTTTACTATCTTTTTAAAAGTCTTTTCTGTGATAGAATAAGTAGTATCAATTATTATTTTACCAACATCTATATCAGAAATACCAGTTGTTTTTTTGTACGTCACTGAAATATTTTCTTTTTTCTTTTCGATTCTGTAAAATACGGGTGACGTATCTTTAAACCATGAAAATCTTATAATATCGCAATCAGAATAAATACTGTTGTTATAAATTTTAGGTTCATTAATACCTCTAAGTACATTAGAATATCCGAGGATTGATAAAGTGTCTTGTATCTTTGGTATTTTTTTATTATAAAAATACTTTATGGGTGTATACATTAAAATACTATCCCTATTGCACTTAACTAAATCATTATATTTATAACATCTAGTACCAATAAGCCAATCATGTTTTATATTATATGAAAAAGAAAATTTCTGATCTAGTATTGGATCAATAGACAAAATACTGTCGGTTATACACTTTGTTGAACCATTGTCAAATTTTAAACATGGCATAATTAAATACCAAACACCGTCATCAGATATTTTGTATGTAAATGACATAATTTCTTCAACTTTTTGAGCTTTACAAATTGTAGAGAAGAAAATTATTAAAGTAACTAATGTTGTTAATGATTTATTCATTATGTTACCATTTTATTTTACTTAGACGAATAATAACACGGAATGTAAATGGTGCATAAACTGAACCATCATTAAAACCTGTGCCAAAAATTGTTGCGTTAACATTTCTTAAACCTACTGACGAAAAGGAAAACCTTGTTGGGGAAGTTATAATTCTACTTAGTCCATTATTGGAAGTAAAAGTAATTCCTCCATCTTGAGGATAATAATAGTTCCCAGTTTGAATTCCCGAGAATCCTTTTATTTTAAAACCTTGAGGAATATTTACATCTGTCGATGAAGTTGGTTTGCTGATTGTTTCCAAATCCAAATCATGAGTAAATCTCTCAGCTGTACCTTCATTTGTCCAGAAGCGTGTATTTATTTTGCGACTATTTTGGTTATGATACTGGCTTACACGAATAATATCTCCATTGCTATCAACATAGTATAATTCATCTTGTGAGACATGTGAGTTATTTAAAGAAAAACGAGTTCTACCAATTTCAACATCATCCCCAGTCCAAAAATTTCTTTGATGGTTAGGATCCCCATATGCAGCATTGATACCTCCAGCAATTCCACCTATTAAAGCACCTGATGTACCTCCAATTAGTCCGTATTTTGTTCCGCTCCAAAGAGCTTCTCCAAAATTCTGACCTTGCATTAATCCATTGCCAAATCCGGAAACAAATCCTCCTGTAAAACCAGCTCCACCACCTATTGCTGCTCCAGAAATGAAACTTGTTGAAGCAGTCATCGCTGTGGAAGAACCAATAAATCCTGCACCAAATGAACCTCCTGCCATTGCAGAACTTATTCCTGAACCAACTCCTGCCGATAAAGCACCGGAAACAGCACCAATTCCAAAATATCCAAGACCTTCCCATGAAAATTCAGCGCCGTTTGCTATCCAGTTAAAGGTTCCACCTATTACAGCGCCAATAATTAAGTGGATAAACTTCCCATCAGGATCGGTATAGATGAGTGGGTTATTCAGGGCATA
>CAZWGG010001015.1:0-1845 GCA_964633305.1 uncultured Bacteroidales bacterium | reverse complement strand
ATATTTTCAATTTTAAATACAAGAAACATAGTCATTCTTAAGGGACCGACATACCTTATATAAAAGACAAAGGCCGCAGAAGTTAAAACCCACATTAAAATAAAAATTATAATTTCAGGCCGGATATTTCGTTCTTCGAATTTTTCAAATTTTGGAATGGCCCAAGGTAATACAATTCGGAATATCCACATAAAAAAATATGTGATACCTCCTAAACCTGCATTAAACAAAAGCTTTTCATTTGTATCGGGACGAACGATCCCAAAAGGCTGAAAAAATAAGATAAATAAATATACTCCCAGGCTTATTCCAAAGAAAAGTTTTAACAGTTCTTTTAAATCATTTAGTTCATTGGTATTATTTTCAATATTCATTTTTATTCTCCTTGGTACGCTTTGGTTAATTCTAATTTTGTTACTTTTTTTATAATTTGCGCATATAAGTAAGTAAATTTAATACAGACATCAAAAATAAACAATAGTATTCATAGTATAACTGTTTGTGTATTTCTTTTTCAATGTAAGCCTATTTTTATGAATGACAATATTTTTCGACAAAAGCTGCAAGATACTTTAATTATTCTTTAATTTGTATATATCCTCAGATTGAAAAAATATGGACAAAATATTTCATTTCTTCGTTCTTGTTTATTTGTTTTTTATTCTTTCCTGTGACTTAGATGGCGCATTGTTTACAGAAACAAAAAAAGAAACAGATAATGCACAAAAAGCTAAAACCGGGCAAATTTCTGATACGGCATGGATAAACAAGCTAAATAAACAAGCCCTGAAATACAGAAGGTCTAATCCTGATTCAGCTTTATTATTAGCTTATAATGCATTAAAATATTCAAAAAATATTGATTATAAAAAAGGGATTGGAAATGCTTATATTGCTTTGGGTAACATTCATTTATCAAATTTTTCCAAAGACGACAGCGCTTATATTTATACAAAGCAGGCCTTTGATCTTTTTAAAAAAATTGATGACGAAGAAGGACAAGCAACCGCTTGTTTCGGATTGGGGTATGTCTTTAGTTTTAAAGGTAAATGGAAAGAATCTGAAAATTATTTACAAGAGGGCCTGACGCTTTACAAAAAAATTGAGAATAATAGGGGCATATATAATTCTTTCATATCACTTGCTTACATTTATCAGCAATATAAGGAATATGACAAAGCATACGGTTATATTCAACAAGCTATTCAAATGGCACAAGAAATGGCAGATACAGTATCTTTAGCCGATTCTTACAACAGCATGGGAAATATTTACAAGGATCAGGCTCTTTTTCAACATGCCATTGACACATATTTTAAAGCATTGAACCTTTGGGAGAAGAAGAAAGATTCTGCGGGTATGGCCATAGCATTTGGTAACATTGGTAACATGTATTACTTTCAAAAAGACTATAATAAGGCCCTTGAATATTATTTAAAAAAATTGCCGCTTTCTACAAAGGCAAAAAGCAATTGGGAGATAAGTAAAACATATAATAACATTGCTTTAATATATGAATCATCCCAGTGTTATGATACAGCCCTTGTGTATTATAAGAAAGGGTTGCAGTTGAATTATCTAATGAATTACATTCCCGGTATAGCCGATTCATATTTTAAATTAGCTAAAACATATTACCTGATGGACAATACCGATTCTGCTTATCATTACGTGCACAAGAGTATAAATATTAGCAATAAAAATGATAACCGGGCTAAACAGGCAGAATGTTATGTGTTATTGGGACAAATCCATAAGGCTTCGGCTAGTTTCGAATTGGCGCTAAAAAACGCATTAAAGGGATATGAAATAGGCAAGGAACTTAAAATACCATTTATTATTTCA
>CAZWGG010001014.1:0-1853 GCA_964633305.1 uncultured Bacteroidales bacterium | reverse complement strand
TAGCATATTCTTCAAGAAAAATACCAGCTCCAACTCCAATTGGAAAAGAAATAGAAGCGGTCAGTAGCAGTATCCATATTGAACCAAGCATAGCCGTATATATTCCTGCCCTTTCAGGACGTCGGGATGGTAATCCGGTTAAAAAATCCCAGTTAATACGTGTTACCCCATCTATAAGTATATCTGCGATAAAAAACAATAATATTATCAACCCAAGAAATGTACAAATCAATCCGATAATAGAAAACAGTTTGTCTTTTCGCCTGTTTAACGTTATTTTATTCATATTTTTCCCTGTATTTCGTCTTAATATACTGACTAATATTGTTTAGAATAAAAGTAAACACGAAAAGTGTGATTCCTGCAGCAAAAATGGTACTGTATTCAAGTGAATTTTGGGGCACATCGCCTAAACTAACCTGAACTATATAAGCTGTAAGTGTTTCTATTGGCACTAGTGGATTAAGAGTAAACCTGGGTTGCTGTCCTGCAGCAATAGCAACAATCATTGTTTCTCCAATAGCCCTTGAAATAGCAAGAATTACAGAAACAACAATTCCTGAAGAAGCTGCAGGAACTGTAACACTGAGGGCGGTTTGTAATCTCGTTGAACCTAGACCATAAGACGCTTCCCTAAGAGAACTCGGCACAGCACGCAAAGCATCTTCACTTAAAGAAGAAATAATGGGAATTATCATTATTCCCATTACAATACCGGCAGAAAGTGAATTGAAACCTGCCATACCCGGAATTATTTTCTGAAGTAAAGGCGTTATAACCATTAAAGCAAAAAAGCCATAAACTACAGTCGGAACTGCCGCCAGCAATTCTAACAAGGGTTTAACATAATCCCTGAATTTTTTTGGTGTGTATTCACTTAAATAAATTGCAATTACCAAACCTAAAGGAAGTGCTACTAAAATTGCTATAAATGAAGTTAATAATGTCCCTGCTAATAATGGTAAAATTCCAAAGTTTTTCTTTGCAAATAAGGGTGTCCATTCTGTTGATGTAAAAAATTCAAAAATAGACACTTCCCTGAAAAATTTTACAGCTTCTACAGAAAGAACAAGAATAATCCCAATGGTTGTAAGAATAGTAATAAAAGTACTTATAAAAAGCAATAACTCTATTACAAACTCTCCTCTCCTCTTGTACATCTTTTTCAGTGTATTACGTTATGATCGACCACATTACAGTAATACCTGTAATCTGGTCGAAATGTATTGTCTATCCCTTTCCAGTACTTGTATTTTACTTAAGATTCTCTAAAAATGACTTGAATTTCTTTTTTTCAACGTCGTAATCTGTATTTCCCAATGGGACATAACCAACTTCTTTAGAAAGTTCTGGAGCATTTTCAAGGTAAAAATTAACAAATTCCTGAACTTCTGCACGTTTAGCAGCTAAGCTATTTACATAAATAAACAAAGGACGTGAAAGAGGAGTATAAGTTCCGCTGCTCACTGTTTCAAGTTTAGGAAAAACCGGACCATTACCTCCATCAATAGATATTAGCTTAAGTTTATCTTTATTTTCTTCATAATAGGCCAATCCAAAAAAGCCTAAACCGTACTTATCACTGGCAATTCCCTGAACAAGCACATTGTCATCCTCACTTGCCGTAAAATCTCCGCGACTTGATCCACTCTCTCCAACTATTGCTTCTGTAAAATAATCATAAGTACCTGAAGCTACGCCCGGACCAAACAAATGAATTTCTTCATCGGGCCATCCTGGCCTTATCTGGTTCCATTTCAAAATTTTTCCTTGAGCATCAGGCTCCCAAAGCTTCTTAAGTTCATCAACTGAAAAATGATCAACCCAATCATTTTCAGGATTCACAAGAACTG
>CAZWGG010001013.1:0-1855 GCA_964633305.1 uncultured Bacteroidales bacterium | reverse complement strand
CAGCCTCTAGTTTTTTATGTTTTTACTTCGTTGGCAAGCTGGGACTAGCAGGGGGCTTTTTCACGTTTAACTAAACAGGTAAAAAGCCGGTATTCCATAACAGGGAAAATGGAACGAGCTGAAAAAGCTCGCTCCAGCCTTATTTTTTTATGTTTTTACTTCGTTGGCAAGCTGGGACTAGCAGGGGGATGCCTGAACTAGTTTTTGTTTTTTTCATTCCTTAGTGCCTTGGACTATTTGGGGTTAGGGTACATTATAATAACTGCAATAAGAGTACTAGGTAAATTGAATAGCATATGAAATAAAATAGCATATATAATTCCAAAATTCTCTCTAATAAAACCTAAAGACAAACTAAATAAAAACATTGGAATAAGATACAATACTCGAATAATCATTGCAAAATTGCCAGGTGCTGTGTTTTTAAAATGTAATAAAGTAAAAATTATAGAAACTAAATAAAAAATGAGTAAATATTTCTTATTCCAAATACCTTCAAAAAATTTTATATTTCTTAGGTTGCTTGATAATAAATAAAAGAGTAAATGAAATAAAGCGTAAAAGAAAAATAAATAAATATAATGCATAAGTTGCTTATCGATCCAATAGGGAAAAATTAAGATTTTATATATGCTCCAGTATAAAACAGAAGAAAATATTAAAGAAATAGAAACAAAAAACTTTCTTTTTTCAAACCTAGTAAGAAATAATCTGAACATTAATTCCTCATGTATGGGAACAATAATAAGTAAAACTACTAAATATATTATTTTACTTGGGAAAGAAGATGTTGATTCAGATTTAGCTGATATCTCATATAGATTAAACAAATTTGCTAGACCTGTAATAATAAGTGTAAAAAAATAAGAAAGAAATATAAGATAAAAATACAATTTTAGTGTAAATATTATTTTATCTCTTAGACTCATTCCTTCTTCAATTCTCTCATTTTTTGTTAGAAATGCTAAAAAATAATTAAGAACTGAATTTCCCATGCTTGACTATTTTAATAGACTAAATCATCTATTTTGGATAGATTTGATTAGTTCATCATATTTTTTAATTATTGCTTGTTGCCTTGCATTATATATGACATCAATCTTATCATAAGCACTACTTGGTGCTAATTCTTCTGTTACAGCACTAGTTGGGTCTATTTCAATTCCAGATAAATTACCCGCCAAGACCATAATAACGGTATATAAAAGTCGTTCATATGCTACTTTATTTTCTTCTCTATCTGCGTATAATGCATTTAATTTTATTTCATTTAATTTTAAAAGCTTTAGTAATATGATTAATTGTTCTTTAGTCAATTTTCTCATCTCATTTAAAAGCTTTATTTGTTCATCCCTGCTATTCATTAATTGAGCTAAACTACTCACTTGAAATGCATCTACATATATAGAAGCTTCTTTATTTAGTCTTTCAGCCTCATCGTACATATATCCAGCAACTTCTTCAGAATATAAATTCTTATACACATAGTCTTTAAGGGTTGCTGGTTCTGGCGTATGTCCTACTTTTGCAAGTCCTTCTTTACTTCCATCCCAATTATCCGGGTCATGCACTAAATAGATGTTTCTATCTCCATCATCTCTAACCTCTAAAATAGTTCCGTCTGGTGCAATAAAAGTTGATGCAATCCGGCAATCATCATATTGCGGAAACATACCTGTTGGGTCTGTCAAATTTACTGGATTGTTGTAACAATAATTATAAGGAGTAAATCCAGGCATAAAATTCGTCAACGGGTCCATGACATGCCATCTACCTAATGCCGGATCATACATTCTAGCTCCGTAATCGTACTAACCAAGTCCTAAAAAACTACTGCTTTTTTGATGCCCCGACA
>CAZWGG010001012.1:0-1858 GCA_964633305.1 uncultured Bacteroidales bacterium | reverse complement strand
TCACCGAATAATGACCGAAGTTGAAAAACACATCCGGTGGAAAAAAATCCATTTGTGCTCGGTGGGGTGTTCGTCACCTCACCGAATAATGGCCGAAGGTGCCAAACACTTTCAGTAGCAAGAACTTAAAATTTTACGAATTCCCCTTGATTTCTTCAATAATTTCAATTATTTTTAAACAATTATTGTAACTGAGTCTACGCCTCTTTCGAAAACGATACCGGAATAACAAACAACGAAATCAAATTTGGGAATTGTCATACAGAAATACTTGTTTTGAAAGATTGAATAGCCAATAATTAAAAATGTCTAAATACAGGAAAATGCTTTTTCCTTATATAAGACATATACATTTGTATAAATATGGCCGATAAACTTAGGTTATATGTATATTGATCAGAATAACTCACGTTTATTTTATTATCAAAATTGTCAGAAGAGAAATATAATATGACTGTAGCAAAAATAATATCGTTTTTTCTAATATTTATTGCAGCATTGTTTCCTATTATTTTTGATAGTGAAAAAATTTATAAATCAAATTTAATTAAGACTATTATAATTTTAATTCTTGCTAGTATTTTTTTGTTGAATATCATTGTGATTTTCACTGAAAAACAAGAAAACAATGAATTAACATCAAAAATTGACTTACAGGTGGATCAATTATCTAATTTACAGTTAGAAAATAATAATTTAAAAAGTCAGATATTTAATCAAACGGACAGGATAAAGTTTAGTACAGAAATTGATAATTATATTATTCGTTTTGATGTTTATGTAATTCTAGATAAAACGTATAAATATAAAGATATCAATCCTACATCATTTGGGTATGATTTTTTTATACCTGAAAAAGACCTTGCATTTACTGAATTACTAGTAACTGATGACAATCTTAGATCAAATAAAGGGCCTATGCTTTCTTATAAAATATATAATGTAAAGAGAGGAGGTGATATATTAGGGGGATCGTTATATGGTGGTTTTGATATTAATATTAATCAGCTCCATTCTAAAGTTTTAGTAATTCCAAACACTTATACCATCAGAGATATTAATGGTGGTTGGTTTGAGATTATAATAAATCCAAACATCGTAGCTAAAGTAGTTCGAGTTGTATTTACAGTCAATGACTGGATAATTATCAACCAAGTTGTTGATAAAACAAAATGGGCAAGAATTGATGACATAAAAACACTTGTAGGTTGGCAGAATTATGGCCTTGATCAAAAAGTATTTTTTAGAATAGATCCCCAATATTCTATGCACAATCCAAATAATCCATGGATAATCGATTTATTTAAACATCCTTTGCAAAAGTTAAAATAGCTTGATTATGAAATGTGAGACTTTAAAATAAATTTACAATATTAATCATATAACCATAGTATACAGCCAACAGAAAAAGCTGTTCGATAAATTGAGATTTTAGAGTTTTCAAAATGTTTTCTAAAAACAATCATTTCACATTGTCTCGTTTTCTGTGGCTGATACTCCATTGTTATATTTTAAAAGTCGATCGTCTTGGGGTTCTACCCGTGGCCGTATAAATGAGGAGGGCTCAGCCCTCCAAAATAGTCCGTTCCAGGGCAAAATCCTGGAACAATCAAGGTATATACAACACACTTCGCAAGTATGTCTCAACTGAAAAACGAAAGTTTATTATCTACAGTGAAAATTTTACTTGACTTTTTCACTTAAGAATATTATAATTATTGAACCTGAAAAAAGGAACAGAACAAATTATAAAATGAAAAACCAAACAAATATAAATACAGCATTGATGTTTTCATTTAAAACGCATCATTCTCACCATCATCATGCCATTCATCACCGAACGAATGGTGGGTACGAT
>CAZWGG010001011.1:0-1858 GCA_964633305.1 uncultured Bacteroidales bacterium | reverse complement strand
CTTTTTTTATTATCCAATTGATTTAAAAACGAATAATCAAGTTTATTTTTTTGAAACCAAACATTTGCTTTTGTTAATGCCAAATTCGAGCACAAAATTCTTGATTGTTGTCCCGAACCAATTCCTATTACGTGCCCATTATTAACAACACAAATTGAATTTGACTGAGTATATTTTAATGTGAGCACGCCAATTTTTAAATCGGATAGAATTTCAGTAGGAATCGTTTTGTTTTGAGTTACGATATTTGAAAAATGTCCATCATTAATTTTTAAGTTATTTCTCTTTTGTTTAATCGTTATTCCAAATATCTCTCGGGATTCAATTTCTTTTGGTTCAAAGTTTTTGTCAATCTGAAAAATTACATAATACCCATTCTTCTTCGAGCGCAAAATCTCCAATGCTTCATCACTATATTCGGGAGCAATTATTCCATCGGAAACTTCAGATTTTATTAAAAGAGCAGTTTCTTTATCAACACAATGACTTAAAGCTATAAAATCTCCAAATGAAGCTAATCTATCTGTTCCTCTTGCTTTAGCATAAGCTGTTGCCAACTTCGATAGTGGTTTTTTTATAAGGTAAGCTTGCTTCTCAGTATCACTCAATTCTCCATATACTGCAAATCCTGAAGGTGTTACATGTTTAAATGAAGTACTGCATTCTTTGTTTAAAGTTTGACTGATTTCTTTTACTAATTGCCAGGAATTCAAAGCGTCTAATACATTAATAACACTTGGATTTCCATTTAATAATCCGAAGGAGTTTGTGTTATCAATAATTTCTGCATAATCCTGGTAGGGATTCATTCCATATTTCAATATCATAATATCTATGTTTTGTTATTTAGCATTATGTTGGCTTGGCTTCCGACTAACGGTAAAATTAAGTTTTTAATTATCAAAGCTTTAATATTTTCCACTTTTTTAAATCTCAATTTTCAATCCAATTATTTTACCGTTTGCTTCGTAACTCATATGAAGAATAATCGGAAGGGGGATTGCGTACAACGGTTCGCATGTATGGTGTCGTTTTGCCCTGCTTGTCTTACCGTTATAAAACTAGTTAACCGCACTAAATTAAGTGTTTGCACCTACTTATCAAAATGAGGGGCAAAATGCACTATGACATGCTGTTATGGGCTGGGCATATTGTAATTTACTCAAAGTAGATTAAATCGTTAATTGAGGAAAATTCTCCTATTTTATTTTTATGGTCCTTTCGAAAAATAGAAATAATAATATCCCAAATCTCGATTGTCATATTTTTAAAATATTTAAGTTTTGCGAAATTTAATTCATCTATCGATTTATGTTTAACTTTTCCAAAATGTCGTATTGCATCATAATATTTCAAAAAGTCATTAAAATCACTTTGTACTTTTTCTTTAGTAATATTATCTAAGTCTGCTTCTTTTAAAAGATTTGGAAACAATTTTCCTGGTGATTCCATTCTATTTTTATTTATTGAGGGACTGTTTTGTCCTATTAACTGTGAAAGTGAAAGACCAAAACAATTAGTAATAAAAACTAACCTTTCTTTCAAATCATCAACTTTTTTAATACCCCTTTCTTTAACTAAATAAGTGAGATCATTCCATTCACTTGCAGCTTTTCTTAGTGAAAACAATTGAAGGTTGGTGTTTTCTATGTTATTAGCTGAATCTAAATGACAATAGTAGGTCATTGTTTATACGTTATTTGAATAAAAAGAAATACATTTCACCCTCATTATCTTTTTTAGTTAATTCAAAATTTTTATATTCTTTTCCATCTGAAGTTTTGTGTTCAATTGATCCTTTAAAAACTGCCGTTTTAGGTAATAATATTTTATCTTTTAAGTCCTCATGAGGTAAGAA
>CAZWGG010001010.1:0-1859 GCA_964633305.1 uncultured Bacteroidales bacterium | reverse complement strand
GCTGTGGCTGTTCCGTGAGCCTCAATAAAATTAATCTGGTCGGGGTTAACTTTTGAAATATGGTGTACAACTTTTACTAACGATGATTGGCCTTTTATACTTGGAGCTGTAAATCCAACTTTATCAGACCCATCGTTATTGATACCGGTACCTTTAATAACAGCATAAATGTTGTCGTTATCACGAATTGCATCCTGAAGCTTTTTTAAAACCACAACACCTGCTCCATTACCTATGGCAAAGCCACTTGCATCTTTATCAAATGCACGGCAATGTCCGTCTTTAGAAATAGGCATTCCGTCACGGTAAAAATATCCATATTCCTGGTTTGGCAGAACAAATACACCACCGGCAAGGGCGATATCACATTCTTTGGTTAACAGTGCCCTACAGGCAAGATGTGTGCCAACTAACGATGTTGAACAAGTGGTTTGGATATTAACTACCGGTCCGTTTAAATTTAACTTAAAAGCAATACGTGAGCACAAGTAATCTTTGTTGGTGAGTGTACTTGCACTGGGCCCTAACTCATCATATTTCCCGGAGATTCTTGCTAACGCTTCCCATTCAACAGTAATACCGGCTCCGGCATATAACCCAATTTTGCCGGTATAATTCTTGGGCACATAGCCTGCATCTTCCAATGCTTCCCAAACACACTCATGAAAAATCCTTATTTGCGGGTCCATCAGCTCTGCTTCTTGCGGGTAATAACCAAAAAATTCAGCATCAAACATTTCCCGGTCCTGAAGTACCCCTCCTCCGGCTTTAACAAATAGAGGATTATTGTAATCAGCAGGATTTATTCCTACATCTTCCAATTCTTCATCGGTATAAAATTTTATAGACTCAACACCGTTTCTTAAATTTTGCCAAAATTCATTTACATTTTTTGCACCCGGAAATTTACCTGATAATCCAATAATTGCTATCTCAAGTCCTGTGTAATTTTTCATTGTTAAATAATTTGCTGGTTCGAAGAGTTAAGTGAGCTGCTATGAATCGAATAAATGAATAGTATTGTGAATGGATTCCTCCATCTGGATAAGTTTTTCCTCATCTATATGATTTCCATTATCTTTGGCCTGATTAACCTGGGCAAAATCAACCAGTGATTGTATTGAGGGATATTCAAATAATGCTAAAACCGGGACCTCAATCCCCATTTCACTAAAAATTTTATTTGTTAACCGGATCACCATCATAGAATTTCCACCCAATTCAAAAAAATTAGAATTAATACCAACAATTTCTTCTTTAACACCCAGTATTTCTGCCCATATTTTTACCAGTTTTTTTTCCAAATCACTACGTGGTGATATGTAATTATCATCTTTTTGGGCTAAGGGCAAGGGTAGGGCTTTGTGGTCGATTTTTCCATTTTGGCCCAATGGCAATTTATCAAGAATAATAATATATGTTGGTACCATATATTTTGGTAATATCTGCAACAAGTATGTACGAAGTTCTGCACTTGTTGTGTCTTTATATAAAACAACGTATGCGCATAAATAATCTCCTTTTTTTTCATTATACCGGTTAAGTACAGTGGCTTCTTTAACAGTGTCGTGATTGGTTAAATTATTTTCAATTTCTCCTAATTCAATTCTAAAGCCCCTAATTTTAACCTGTCTATCCATCCTGCCTAAGAACTCAATGTTACCATCCGGCAACCAACGGGCTAAATCGCCTGTTTTATAGGACCTTTCGCTTTTAAAAAAAATAATTTCCCGAAAACAACGGTGTGTAAGTTCAACTTGATTTAAATACCCTAATGCCAATCCATCACCTGAAATGAAAAGTTCACCCGCTACACCGATAGGTTGATACTGAAATTCGCTATTTAGAATAGCTATTTT
>CAZWGG010001009.1:0-1861 GCA_964633305.1 uncultured Bacteroidales bacterium | reverse complement strand
TTCTTCCTTTTTTTGAATCACACGGTGTTAAAATCGAAACCATTCTTTCAGACAATGGCCGGGAATATTGCGGACGTCCCGACAGGCATCCATTTGAATTGTTCTTACAGCTTGAAGAAATCGAACACCGAACCACAAAAGTACGAAGACCACAAAGTAACGGTTTTGTCGAACGGCTTCACAGAACTCTACTTGATGAGCATTTCCGTGTCATGGGACGTAAGAAATTCTACGAATCCATCGCTGAAATGCAGAAAGACCTTGATAAATACCTTTTGTTCTACAATAATGAAAGAACTCATCAAGGCAGAAATATGAACGGTATGACACCGTTTAAAGCCTTTGTTAAAGGCATACAAAAACAGAAAAAGGCCGGTTAATTTCTGGCATGGTAAACAGTGACTTAAGAGGAGACTGTCAGGTGAATACCATCACTGTACAATTTTAATTTAATCATTAAAAAATATAGATTCAACCATTTCATGAATATTATCAGGATCAATTTTATCATCTTCTAAGAATATTTCCATATCAAAGCCAACATCTTTTTCCATGCTATATCTTTTATATATTAAACCTTTTCCAATTTCAAATATATTTATTTCATAATACAAATTATTTTTATAATTTTCTAGTCCTTTAATAAATGCTTCAGTAAAGATCAAATCTTTTTTTATTTCTTTAATTGATGTTTCAGCAGAATAATCCTTATTATTAATTCTTATTATACTTTTCCAGTTATTATTTTTAATAAGTGGACACTCCAATAAGATATCATTGTTTTTTATAATTTTATTTTTATTGATTATATAAATATCTTTATAACTATTATTATTTGCCAAACCACCAGATAAATCTTCAATTTTACCTTTTATGATTAATGTTATTTCATCATTATTATGTTTTATTTCTATTAATTCTTCTTCTTTACCATAATCCATGGTTCCAAAATATAACCATTTATATCCAATTTTTTGTGGATATAATTTTTCTAAACTAAAGCAATTTTTATTATCATCGCTTAAGCAATTATATAAAAAAAAGGAAGTGATTAGTATAATAATTATTTTAACATTTAAATCCATGTTTTCTCATTTCTCTTTCTGTTTATTTAGATATAACAATACATCTTGTTTGAAATTTTGCCAAGCTCTCTCATTTTCAACAAAATACCTCGGACATATTTTCCCAGATGCATCATAGTGTCTTATTAGTGAATCAATTGATAAATCATATCTATTTAACAGGTCCCCAGCAAGTTGCACAGCAGCATTATAGGTATTCATTGTAAATTCACCTTTCCAATTAATATGCTCCATTTCAAAAGCTATAGAATTTAAATTGATATCCCAATTAGCTGCATTCCAAGTAACTTCATCTTCAGGTACCGTTTGTAATATATTCCCATCTAAACCAATAATATAATGAGTACTTGCATATACTTCTCCATTGTCACCCTGTTTAGCTAATGTATTTTCCCAGTAATTCCTTGTCTGCTCTGGCGTTTGTTTTGGACTACCTACATAATGAACTACGACATATTTTACATCATCTAATTTTTTACCAGATCTGGTAAATCTATTTATTGATAAATAGTGTTTTGTTATATTTTCCAAATAATTCTTTTGGGTACCATTCCCTTTCGCTGTACAGCCACCATATATTTCCCAATGTCTCGCCCTTTCTTTTTCGGTTGAAATCCCATTACCCCTATCCGTAGTAGGTTGTGTGTTATGAACTGTAAAATCACCGCTTTCTTTTCTATTTTTTTCCACAATATCAAAACCCGTCCATGACTCCAACCCGTTCGGATCAACATACTTCAGCGGGTTGTTATTCGCATACCCGTACCAGTTCTGCC
>CAZWGG010001008.1:1142-1862 GCA_964633305.1 uncultured Bacteroidales bacterium | reverse complement strand
AAGAATGGCTATCGGGGGTACTATATCAACGCCCATATTTGCAGGAAATAAGTTAATTGCTCCATTGGATTCGGGTCTGTACTTATATGAGTATGATGAAAAATACAATTTTAGGGTACTGGATAAAATAGAAAGCATTCAAATTGATGCAACACCTGTTGTATGGAATGGAAGACTTTATGTTGCCTCCCTGGATGGCTATCTGTATTGTTTTGGAGATAAACACAAAGTAAATATTGGAGATTAAGGTTCAAAAATGTCTGATTAAGTCTTACCTATTTCATATAATAAAATATTGATGCTCACCTGGTATTGATTTTTTTATGGTTATATCAACCACTAACCCGTTTCCTTTCTCCTTATTGTATATGTTTATTTCACCATGATGAACTTCCATGATCCTTTTGCATAAATGCAGGCCCAGACCATACCCCCCTGTTTTTCTTGAACGCGATTTATCGGTACGGTAGAATGGTTCAAAGACCCTACTTAATTCTTCATCAGGTAACCCTTGTCCATTATCTTCTATTCGTATTAAAATGGTTTCTACCTCATCAAAAACAGATATTTCAACAGGAATAGAATTATCGGATGAATATTTTAGAGCATTTTCAATTGCAAAGAAAAATTAGCAACGTAACAAGATTTTTTCATGGGTGTAACAAATTGTAACAGAAAGAAAAATTATAATAACTCTAAAAATTCAATAAATTTGTTTCT
>CAZWGG010001008.1:0-1132 GCA_964633305.1 uncultured Bacteroidales bacterium | reverse complement strand
AAAACACCTGGTAGCTATGTTCGAAAAAATATTCAAGTTAAAGCAAAGCCATACAAATCTTAAAACAGAAATTATTGCCGGTATTACTACATTTATGACTATGGCTTATATACTGGCCCTGCATCCTCTTATTCTTTCTGATGCCGGAATGGACAAAAATGCGCTATTTACAGCTACTGCCCTTTCTGCATGCGTAGCAACCCTTGTAATGGCTTTCTGGGCAAAATTACCATTTGCCTTGGCCCCCGGCCTCGGGTTAAATGCTTTTTTTGCTTATACCGTAGTAATTGGAATGGGATATTCATGGCAAATAGCTTTAACAGCAGTTTTTATTGAAGGTATCCTGTTTATTATCCTTACTGCATTTAATATACGTGAAATAATTATAAACAGTATTCCTCTTAATCTGAAGCATGCAATTTCCGGCGGAATAGGATTGTTTATTGCATTTTTAGGACTACAAAATGCCGGTATAATTGAGGGCAATGAAAAAGCTTTACTGGCCCTGGGCGATATGTCAAATCATGCTGTATGGGTAGCATTTATTGGACTATTGATTACAAGTGTTTTATTAGTGCTTAAAGTAAAAGGGGCATTGCTGATAGGAATTTTTATTTCTGCAGCTATAGGTATACCTCTTGGAGTTACACATTACCCTGCAGGTAATTTATTCAGCCTTCCTCCCTCTATTGATCCGATCTTTTTCAAGTTCGATTTTTCCAAATTACTTTCAGTAAACATGTTGATTGTTCTATTTACATTTCTTTTTGTTGACATGTTTGATACGCTTGGTACACTTGTGGGTGTTAGTGATAAAGCAGGTATGCTCGATAAAAAAGGAAATATACCCCGTGCAAAACAAGCCTTGTTTGCCGATTCAATTGGCACTACGTTGGGTGCAATTCTTGGTACCAGCACAGTTACAACTTACATGGAGAGTGCATCGGGTGTTGCAGAAGGTGGAAGAACAGGGTTAACGGCATTGGTTGTTGCCTTATTATTTGCCATTTCATTATTTTTTGCGCCATTTTTTTTAATGATCACTTCGACAGCTACAACCCCTGCATTAATTCTTGTTGGCATGTTTATGCTGGAGCCCATTAAAAAAGTAGAAATGGAAAAAATGGAATAT
>CAZWGG010001007.1:0-1866 GCA_964633305.1 uncultured Bacteroidales bacterium | reverse complement strand
GTTTTTCTTACCGGTGATTTTGCCAAAGTCAATGACAATGGAATTATCGACCTTATTTTAGTGGGCAAGGGAATTGACAAATCATACCTGGTAAAACTTGTAGAAAAAGCAGAAAAATTTATTCGTCATAAAATCCGCTATCTGATGCTTTTACCTGCCGAATTTATTGCTCAGAAAGCTGGTTGGAACAACCAGGAAGTATTGTTGTTGTGGGAAGATGAAAAAGGGAAAAAACCGGGGAAGATAAAGTAATAGATAGAAACCGGATTATCCCGTTTAATATACGTTACATAAGCCTTTGTCAGACAGAAATTAAAACACATCTGTGACTGACGGGGCGGAGCTGTGAAAAAACCGGCATGGGGTGAAGATATTAGAACAAATATAATAATATGATCAATTCACTAAACAGCTCATTGTATGCAGCATAAGCATGGTAATATACTAGACTTTTCCTTTCTTAAAGTAGAATTAAAGACTTTAACAGAACTTGTGGTTGTCAGTCCGGGGTCGAAGCCTGGTCAATGATAGAGAAAAAGACAGGCAGATTTTGGTAGTATATATTTGTGATGCCTTAAGCAAGAAGTATGAGGAAAGAGAACAGAAAAAACCCTATTCAAATTTTCAACCTACTAATCAGCTTATACTCTTTTGAATCATCACTATACTGTGCTGAAAAATATGACTTTACACGTTGAGTACGGTCTACTAAGTCAGCATAAAGAGCCATACGTTGTTTTTGTGCATCCTTTAAATGTTGATAAGCAGTAGCCACAGAATTGTTTGATTCATTAAGCTTTGTTGAAATAGCAGTAAGGTTTTCGAGCGTAAGATCAGGATTTGATGATGAATATCCGTTAAATTGGCCGAGTGTAGTAAACGATTCAACCGATTCCTCTTCCCTGAGAGGTTGGTATACAGTGAAACCTGTTACAAATAAAATTAAGTTTTTTCCTCTTTTGAGCCTTCCCCTAAACAAACTTTCTGAATTTGCAGATATAACAGTTGGATTTAAATGTTAAACAAAATAATATCAGAAAAAAAAGTACAAATAGCATACCAGAATTGAATATGCCGGTTAATGAAGGATTTGTTATGCATTATAATGAAAATTAGATGTTTGAGTATAATATTTGTCCGAATGATAAATAGATTAATATAGCTGTGATTTCAACAAGAAAACAGGTGTAACCAATCTAAATAAATGTGTAATCAACAAGAAGGCTTGTGTAACTGATATGATTGGAAATGGATTTAGCAAGATAACCATTGTAACCAATAAGTTTAACTGTATACTTAATAAGATTAGATGAATAATCGAAATGATTGCCTATGAAATAAAAAAAATCACTTATACAATCTTCAAGATTGTTTTTTAAATTAAAAACATGAATGATGCAATTAATAAAATTGAATATACTTTAAAAGGAATGTTTATGCAAGTATTAAGACTAGATGAACAAATTATTGATTGGCAACTTGTTTAGACATTTGAAAATAGTTAATGTTTATATAAGACGTAGTTAAATTTGACAATAATGACAATAAATGTATTTGTTCCAAAATTCCATACTGAAGAAATTCTTGAAGAAATAAGGGAGTGTTTAGATAAAGGATGGACAGGATTAGGTTTTAAGACCGTTGAATTTGAAAACAGATGGAAAGAATATTCCGGTGTAAAGAATGCACATTTCCTTAATTCTAATACTGCAGGATTACATTTAGCTGTTCATATTTTTAAAAAAGTAAATGGATGGAAAGAGAAAGATGAAATCATTACAACCCCATTAACTTTTGTATCCACAAACCACGTTATTTTATATGAGAAGTTAAAACCTGTATTCGCAGATGTAGATGAGTACCTTT
>CAZWGG010001006.1:0-1866 GCA_964633305.1 uncultured Bacteroidales bacterium | reverse complement strand
AATTTCTTTCAATGATCTTTTCAAAAAATATAAAACCGGATTAAACCAAATCACTAGCTGAAGGAGTCCAACAAAAAGAATATCGATTGAATGAAGTTGTTTAGCATGAAGCCGCTCGTGTATAATAATTTTTTCAAGATCACTTTCTTTAAATAAGTGTTTATTTATTACTAAATAATTAAAAAAAGAGAAAGGAGATATTATATCATTTGTCGAAATTATTTTCAACTTGTCATTTTTTGATATCTTATTGCTTATAAGCATTTTACATAAATTTTGAAAAGATTTGAAATAGCTACAAAAATGAACCAAAACACCTAAAAAGTATATTGCATATAGTAAAGCCCTATATGTGATTAATGATGAATTATCTTGTCCAACTTCTTTGTTAGTAAAAAATAGCAGCTCAAAATTTTCTTCAAAAGTTGCTATTTGATTTGGTGAGTGTAATACATTTAAAGGAATTTGCAGGCTAAGCAATGGAATAATTAGCGAACAAATCAAAGTAAATAACAAATAAAACCTTTGGTATAAAAAGAAAGTATTTTTTTTTAAAAAAAACAGGTAAAATGTATATAATACCATTTGAATAGTACTAACTTTTATTAAGTATAGCAAATAATCAGTCATTCGTTTTTCTTTTTTCAATTTGAGTTTCAATTAATTTCCTCATATCTTCAAGTTCAGTTAGTGAAAGATCATTGTCTTCTGCAAAAAAAGAGGTAAATTTTTCAACCGAACCATTGAAATAATTTCTAACAACTTTTTTTAAATGTTTTCTTATATATTCCTTTTTGCTAATTAATGGATAATACTCATGCACTTTCCCATATGTGTTAAATCCAATGTATCCCTTTTTGACTAATATCCTAATTATTGTAGTTACAGTTGTATAGGCTGGACGTGGATTGGGGAAACAAGTAACAATATCTTTCACAAAGCCCTTTTCAATTTTCCATAAATACTGCATTACTTGTTCTTCAGATTTTGTAAGTTCTTTTTTCCTGTTTGTCATGTATCAAAATTTTGATTGTGCTTTTAAAAATACAACTAATCATTTAAGCGCACAACTAAATAGTTAATTATTAGACTAATTTTTTAGTCCTAAAATAAAAAATGATCAATAAGTTTCGCAATTTAGAGCTGAAAAAAATAAAAGTTAGAAGGAAGTAATAAAATTCCGGGAATTTACTATATTTGGCATCTTGTTGCCTTAACACTCTCAAAAAAATGATTACAAAGGCTATTTCCACCATAAATGAATTACTTTTATTTCTGATAGTATTTATTCTGCCATTTTCTTATAGTGAAATAAGTTTTAGAGAAATAATACTTTTTTTTATTCTGGGGGGATTCTTAACATACTTTTTATTAACTAAAAAAATAAATATAATTAGCAAAGAAGCATGGGGAATTTTTCTTGCTGCATTGTTTATTGTCATTTTTAATTCAGCCGAGAAGGTTAATTTTATCAGACAATTTAATATTCCAATTGAAACCAGGTGGCAAATACCTTTGTCGACATTGCTTTTAGCAATTGCGCTCCTGGGTTATTTAGTGAAAGTATTAATTGAAAAAAATATATATTTACCTGGTCATCCATTTGCAAAATATTTTCTTTTTGCATGTGTGTTATTGTTGGCAATAATGATGTTTTTTTACCCGTTCTTAAAATATCATTACCAAATGAAACCAGGAGATGACTTACAATTGTTAAGTACACTTATTAAGTATTTATCATTGATTTTTTTAGTAACGAATTATGTTTCAGGCGAAAAAAGAATTAAACGACTTAGTTTGGGGTTGGTGACAAGTTTAGGGTTGGTAATTTTATTAAGCTTTGTGATCAAATAAGAAAAAGCAGGT
>CAZWGG010001005.1:0-1867 GCA_964633305.1 uncultured Bacteroidales bacterium | reverse complement strand
CTTGTTGTATTAAGCATAACTATCCTATGACCACGAATTGATGGTAATAAGATGGTGGATTATATTTTTTTTAAGCTTTCATATTTTTTAAAATGTTCAAGGCGAAATTATCATCCCATCCGCACATTTTTCGTTTGTTCTTAAAACTTGTATTAACCGAGTTATCTCTTTTAATAGTGTTTAATGCAATTTTTCTGACAGCATTTAAGTTTTCTGCCCCATATCCTGTCCTTACCCTGCAATAGTCTTCTTTAAAGACCACATCTAAAATCCAGTGTAATTTATTTTCAATGAACCAGTGTTTTCTTACTGCCTGGTTAATAAAATTAGCATTTCCAGGCAATGATGATATATAATAACGTTCTTCGGAGTATTTTTTATTTCCTTTTATGACAGTAGCGGTAATTTTTGCAATGCTTTTGATTTCTTTCCATTGATGGGCTTCAAACAGCCAGTCTAAGTTTTCAATGGTAATACACTCACGTTGCTCAATACGCCCATGGTCTTTTTCTAATTGAGAGTCGGTTTGATAGATATATTTCTTAAATTCCGGTGTGCCTACTTTATTGAACAGGTCTGTCACTTGATTGTATAAATTTCCCTGGTTGCCTTTTAATGCCAGGATATAATCAGCTTTGGAACCAATAATTTTCGATGCTATATCTTTTTGACATCCCATGGCATCAATAGTAATTACGGTACGTTCTATTGCCAACATATTTAATAGTTGGGGGATAGCTGTAATCTCATTTGATTTTTCGTAACACTTTTGTTGGCCCAATACCAGCCCATACTTAGATGATAAAGCACTGACCATATGAATTGCTTTTTTACCCGTAACATTATCCTTAGAATTACATACGGTTTTACCATCAACACTTACAACATCTTTATTGTCAAGAATGGATTTTTCACCGGGTATCTTAATGTTGTTTCTAATATCGCTGACCCAATCGACAAAAGATTGTTGAAATTGTGCAGGGTCAATCATACATAAAATACGGTTAAAAGTATCATGCGAGGGGATTCCTCCGGGAAGGGTTAAAAATGTGGATAGCCAATGACGTTTTGTTTTGGCGTATTTTGCTATTTTGTTAAAATCGTCGGCCCCTGCAATGATGGCCAAAACAACAATAAACAATACCTCACTTAATAAGTGGTCGATTTTGTGGGCTTGCCTTGGGTCATCAATGTGCGCAAAATATTCATTAAACATGTCATATACAGCTTTGTCTTTTATGTTTTCAGTATCCATAGCAGTTGATTATAATTTTAAATCAATAACTTATGAACAAGAAACAAACAGGGAGACCAGTTGATTTGAATGGAATAAACGTCCACGAGATTGATAATTGGATGAAAGAAAATGTATTGGTGAGAAAAATATTAATATGTCAATCTATTATAGCATTGAGCAACGGTGCTAAAATGTCAGAAGTTTGCAATGTATTAGGCGTCACAAGAGAAGGTGTCAGGCTTTGGAAGAATCAACTACGAAGGCAAGGCCTTAAAGGAATGCTCAAGAAAAAAAAGGCAGGCAAACGTTCAAAGCTAAACCCGGAAAAAGAAAAGGAGTTGAAAAAGATGTTAAAAAAATCACCACAGGATTATGGTTATAACAATAAAAAATGGAGTGGGGCATTAATACAGGATTATGTTAATAAACTGTGGGGATTTGAAATTAGCCTGAGAACTGCCCAACTTTGGTTATCTAAAATCCGTTAGTTTCTTATTTGGTTAGTGTAGTTCCCTGCATATTTATTATCAATTATGATCCGGACAGTGTACTACCTTTTTTCATGCATTTGCCCTGGGTAAACAGTGTGCTGAAATACCTTGGCAAGTACACTCACAGGGTTGCTATATC
>CAZWGG010001004.1:0-1867 GCA_964633305.1 uncultured Bacteroidales bacterium | reverse complement strand
ACCTCGAGGCACAAATCTTTATTCACCCTGAAATATTTGGATTCCGGTATCCTTTTTGTTTGGTGGACAATGGCTGAGACATGAAGGATTACATTTATATTTTCGAAATTGATTTCTTCTGGTTTGTTTTTTATTAGACAGATTTCTTTAATGCCCGTAAATATGGAGTTGTTTATGAAGTTGCTGCCTACAAAGCTGCTGGCGCCGGTGATGAGAATATTAGACATGGTTGGTTATGTTTGGTTGGTTACTGGAACATTCTTTCATTGTGTTTATAGGGGATAGAGGTATAGGGAATAAGGGGAATAGGGGTATAAGGGTATAAGGGTATAGGGTAAAGACTAGGATGATAAAGTCGTTGCTGTGATTTACAAAATGGTATCTCTTTCTCAATTTAAACATTCTCTATATTTTTTATTCCCTTTATACCCATATTCCTTACTCTCTATCACCTTATACCCTATACCTTTATACCTTATTCCCTTATCACTCTTTAACTTTTTTTCCAACAAAATTGATATAACCGTTTAAAATCAACTTTGCGCTCTCAATCAAGTCAATTCCCTTTTCATATGTCTCTTGAGATGTATAATCAAGATCATAACAAGTTATCAAATCATCTTTCAGTTCATAGAGTGAACCTCTTGCAATAAGGTAAAACTGCATGCTGTCCCGAAAATGAAACCTGCCATATCCCAAAGCTATATTGGCAGTTATACTTACTGAAGCTTTTCTCATCTAGATATTACAGTTAAATTTTTCTTCTTTTGGAAGAAGGGGAATTATTTCATTATAAAAAAACATTTTCACTTCCCTGCATTTTTTCAGGCTTCCAACGAAACAAAATCTTTTGAAACAGTATAATTCTCTAACGATTCTGATACTTCATCAATGAAATCACTATCATCATTACTATATTCCATACTATCTAAATTTACAAATTTCTCTAAAAAACTTCTCCCCCACATCTATTATCAAAAATCTTATAACATTATCCCGCCAGACTCTATCCCTTTATTTTTCCTTTATACCCTATTCCTATTCCCTTACACCTTCTCCCCCTTAAGCCTCAATTTCTATTAAATTTATATCATCTTTATCTACCTCTAATAAAAAATATGGCCTTGAATATAATTTTTGAATTGAATCAATATGTTCAAAAAATATATCTTTTAACTCTTGGTTAGTTATATTCCCAAGATTAATCTTAATAAGCTTTTTCGGTGTCTTTTTAATGAAATAGGAATCACGAAAATCTGAGTCTTTTGTAATAACTACAAGATTTTTTTGATCAGCAAATTTACAAATATCCGAATCCTTAGTCTTCCACTTATCCAATATCTCATTAACATGGATTGCTTCAAAACCCAGTGATTTTAAATAGGAGACTAATTTATAGGAAATATGTACATCACAGAGAAATTTCATTAAGCAACATCCTTAATTGAATGGCCTGATAAATAAAGTTTAGCAAAACTAAGGCTTGCTAAAATATCTTCTTTTTCTAACTCTTTGTGATCCTCAAGTATTTGTTCGATTGTCATTCCAGAACTCAGCATATCAATAATAACTTCAACCGGCCACCTCATACCTCTCACACATGGTTTGCCATGACATATTTCCGGGTCAATTGTTATACGGCTTAATAATTTGTTCATGTCATTTGTACTTTTCTCATAGAGAATAATTATATATATACAAAGATAGTTATTTCAATGAAAAGTGTGAAGGGAATAAAGGAATAGAGTAAAGGGATATAGAGGAATAAGGGAACTAATGGGATAGGGGAAATAGGGGTATAAGGAGGAAACTAAAAAGATAAAGTGTTACCGTGACTTACAAAAATGTATCTATGGGTAAATTCATA
>CAZWGG010001003.1:0-1868 GCA_964633305.1 uncultured Bacteroidales bacterium | reverse complement strand
TGAGAAAAATCTTGAAACCCATTTCTCTGGTAGTAAATGAGTTAGCTCATTTATTGTTTTTGCTAAGTGGGTTAACTTATGCGAATTTCAAATGTGCTTACACTTATTAGAGATTAATTCTCTTGCTCATAATAAATTTTGTAATACTTTCTTCCATTTTCATCCACTCCTTTTTCAATTAGTTCACGGTTACCATGAATGTAAATATGGAAGTTTTTATCTAATTTGAGAACACTTTTAAAAATACGAGCCTGTTTTTTAACTGCTTGTTGGGATATATCAAAGTTATCTGATATAATAATATCGTTTCCTTCCCTGTATGTAGTGTCAAAATTTTTAAATGAATTAATTATCTCTGTGTCTTGAAAAATCTCTTTCTCAAATTCATTCTTATCGAAATTATCATGCGTTTTAAAATAATCAACAGAACGGTTTAATAAATCAATTTGGTCTGCTTTGCTCACTTCAAACTCTTCTATCATTTGTTTCGTCACATAGTGCTTAGTAATATTCATAAATTCTTTAGTATGGTGATAATTATCGCTGCAAGGCTTCAATTGAAGAAAAATATCTTTCCAATATTGTGCTTCAGTAGATTTGCTAGATTTATCAACAATACAAACCTTGAAACCTTCATTCCGATTTATATTAAAAATCAAACAGCCTTTATCAAGTTTTTCTATATTAATTCCATCATAGTATTGAATTGAAAAAATTTCTTGACTATGGTCCAATTTTAAAAAAGCTTGTCTGTTTTCAGATTTAAAAATGCCGATTGCATCAGTTAATTCATTACCAATATTTATATCAGAGAAGTAAGCGATAAAAAGATCGCCTGATTTAATCTGTGGATGCAATGAAAGTTCATAAAGATGCCTTGCGATGTCTACTGAATTCTGGTGAAATAAGTTTGAATCATCGAATATTAGCGATGCAAATTTATACAAGGGATTCAATAAAAAATCTTCATTCGTAAATGTAAATGAGTAAAATTCAGGATTTGAAAATGGAAATAAAAAAAACTTAAAAAGTAATTCTTTTACCTTTAAATCAGAAGTTTCAAGCAAAGATTTTGAAAGGTTCAGTTCTTCTCCGTTTGTTTTATTTCCAACGCTATGAACCGATACTTTTTCAATATTGCAGTTTGTATAATTAATCATATTTAGTTTATTTGTTTGCCCCATAATATTTGGATTTGTTCAATTTCAAAGCTATCAAAATCATTAATCCAATTGTCTGTAATAGAAAAAGGGAATTTTTCTAAACAATACCAAATTAGAAATATTTCCGGTTGGGTAAGAAAAGATATTTCATGATAACGACTTCTATTTTCTTTAAATATTCTTTGTATTTTTAATTCATTCACATTGATGAAGCCATCAATTTCCTTAACTGATTCTTGAATCTGCTTTTCTGTTAAATATCCTAAAATAGTTTTGATTGCAAGTAACGATGATTCTCTATCAAAATCAACTTGTGCATACTTATATATTTTGCTTTCAAGTTTTCGAAGTGTTGTATAAACTAGATTATCGGGATGTTCAATTAAGGCTTTGTTTACTAATGAAAATTCATCATCTGCTATCTCATACAATGACAATAAACGGTAAACCTTGCGTACAAGAGCGGATGGGATATTTGCTTCTTGTTTATAAGAAAGAGAGTGTGCAGTGTTTGCCCATGCGTGTTGGTTTAAGGTTCTTACTTGAATTTCAAAAATAAGATCTTTTAAGTTGTCATATTTACTAAATTTTTTAACACTTGTTTTAATACAAGCATCATAATGATTAGAAATATAGTCCAATGTTTTTTCATCAAGTATATCCTTCTTTCTCTCAACTTTTTTTATATCGAAATATTTATAAAGA
>CAZWGG010001002.1:0-1870 GCA_964633305.1 uncultured Bacteroidales bacterium | reverse complement strand
ACCCGTGAATATCCCCTATTATCAGTGTTTTCAATTTTTTGCTTTTAATAGTTGTTTAAATATAGCTCAATTATATCATTAATTTGGCAGATATTAATTTTAATGTTTTTCTTGCTTGTAATGCAAACGTTTTGTTTCATCTTAGTAATTTCTGTAATATTTTAATCAATATAAGAGCAATCAATAACCTTTTCCACTTAAAAACTATAGTAACTTATCTGGTAACTGGTAAAAAAATTATCTTTATATTTGCATGTACAAACAATTATTTTTAATTTTACCTGCAAAATGGTAAAATGTGATACAACATATAGCCGATGCCTTTATTATGCTTCAAATGCCCTATCGCGTATAATGACAAAGATGGCAGAAGAAGAATTTGCAGCAACCGGCCTGACCCCATCGTACGCCTTCATTCTCATGAGTGTAAACAGTAACCCGGGCATACAACCAAAAGAACTTAGCCAATATATGCTTCTTGCTCCTTCTACTGTAACACGCCTGGTGGAAAAACTTGAGTTTAAAGGCTATATTGAACGGGAAATCAACGGGAGGATAACTAAGATAAATCCAACACAAAAAAGCCAGGAGCTTGATGCTAAATTAAAAGAATCCTGGATGAACCTCTACAAAAGATACAGTGAAGTGATTGGAGAAGAGGAAAGTAAAAATCTTACCAGCGATATTATAGGTACTATTGAAAAAATGGAATAGTAACACTTTTTTTGATCAAATATATTTGTATGTACAAACAAATTAATTATTAACCTTTTAAATTTTATAACTATGTATGTAATAACAGGAGCATCTGGAAATACCGGAAAAGTAACAGCCACAAATCTTTTGAAAGCTGGCAAAAAAGTTCGCGTCATCGGACGAAATGAAGGGCGCTTGAATGAGTTAGCGTTAAAAGGTGCAGAGGCAGCTATTGGCGACCTTATGGATAAAGACTTTTTATCTGGTGCATTTGAAGGCGCTAAGGCAGTTTTTGCCATGATACCGCCAAATATCCAGGCAGAGGTGTACCGCGACTATCAGAACCAAGTTGTTGATTCACAAATAGCAGCAGCTAAAAGTGCAGGAGTAAAGTATGTCGTAACCTTAAGCAGTGTTGGGGCCCATTTAACCGAAAAAGCCGGGGTTGTTCAGGGGTTATATGATATGGAACAAAAGTGGAATAAGATTGAAGGAATAAATGTATTGCATTTACGCCCTGCTTATTTTATGGAGAATACACTCGCCCAGGCTGATACAATTAAAAGTATGAAAATGATGGGTTCACCGATAAAGGGGGACCTTAAATTCCCGATGATAGCTGCCAAAGATATTGGAGAGGTAGCAGCTAAAAGGCTTTTGGCCCTTGACTTTTCAGGAAAAGAAATCCAATACCTGCTTGGCCCCCGCGATGTATCCTACAATGAAGTAGCGTTGATTTATGGAAAAACTATTGGAAAACCGGATTTAAGGTATATAGAGTTTTCTTACGAAGATGCCAAAAAAGCCATGATGGAAGGATGGGGATTAAAAGAGAATGGCGCCGACTCTTTCATTGAATTTATGAAAACCGCTAATGAGGGCAAAATATTTGAAGATGCAAAACGCACCAAAGAAAATACAACTCCAACAACCATTGAAGATTTTGCACAAACCTTTGCCTATTTATACAACATGTAATTATTGCTCAGGGCTTACTGCCATTTTTATGGAGGTAGGCCCTGCTCATTAATGAACCCCAATTTGTATTGGCTATTTCATTGGAGCATTGTCTAAGTCTATTTTGTTTACAATTACTCCATTTGATTTTCTATATCTTTGCTAATAATTTTAAATTTATTTACTTTTAGCCTTTCATAAATAACTTGGAATTGAG
>CAZWGG010001001.1:0-1872 GCA_964633305.1 uncultured Bacteroidales bacterium | reverse complement strand
CAATACTCTTCTTACCATGCCTGTATTAACGGAAACAATTCAACTATAGATTATCAAACAGGATTGTCTTTTTATAACAGCATCGAGCATTTTAAAGAAATACACAGGCCAAAAAAATTCGAAAAATATGGCCCCGACGAGAATTTTTTCTATAAAAACATTAATTAACCAAGCAGTTATCTTATAACCGGAAGAGTCCTGAAAAGTCTTTAAAAAATTATAATGCATCAATTTTAGCGGCCACAATAAAGTCATTTTCCGATAAGCCGCTGATAGCATGTGTCCATAGTTCTATTATGGCTTTTGAGTAATAGACGTGCATTACCGGATGGTGCCCTTCTTCTTCGGCAATTCGGGCTACTTTATTTACAAAATCCATGGTATGTGCAAAGCTTACAAATATATATTCGTTCTTTATTTTTCTATTTTCTATTACTTCCCAATCGTTATGTATATGTTTTTTATACTTTTCAATCTCTTGTGGTTTAAGAGGAGGGATACCTCCTTCACACGGGGTACATCTTTTTTTTGTTAAATCCATGTCTTGCTTAATTTATTGTATCCACTCTTCCTGTTTATAAGCACTGTCCCAAAACATATATTCCAACTTTACAGAATAAACAAATTTCTCCAACATTTTGTTTTTTTGATTTTGAGAAACTGCATTAGCTGTTTTATTTGTTATCTCAATCATTTTGTCAACCGATTCAGTAAAATCTTTACTTGAATATGTCTTAATCCATTCGCTGTATTTATTGTTTTCCTGTGCATATTTAAAGATGTAATTACCTACTTCCCTGTAAATCCAGAAGCAAGGCAACAAGGCTGTAACAGCCTCCTCGTAGTTGCCTGTTGAGCATACCGCAAGCAGAAAATTCGTATAGTTAAAACATGTTGGCGAGGGTTCGCGTTTGACTTGTATATTGAATTTTTCAAAATATCCTTTGTGTAATAAACGTTCAACTACAATGGCATCGTTAGCAAATGTAGCGAACTGTATTATTGTATTGGCATCCGTGGCCCTCCCGGCTGTAACCGCCAGTGCTTTTCCAAATTCAACAAGATACAATGAATCCTGGTTAATGTAAAAAGAAAAAATTTTTTCGTCGAGTATACCTTTCATCAGTTCCTGGTTAAAGGGGTGAAGAAGTATTTTATCATATATCTCCCTTGTTTCTTTCCAAAGTTTATCAGTGAACTTCATCTGTTTATATTTTTATTTTTAACATCATTGGGTTAAAAAAGTGGTTTACAGGCCCATTGCCTGTGACAATATCTTTACCCGAATCAATAGTTTGGTAAATATAGTGAACAGCGTTTTTTACGGCATCGGGTAAATAACATTGCCGTGCCAGGTACGAGGCTATTGCTGAAGACAATGTACAACCTGTACCATGTGTATTCTTTGTTTTAATTCTTTTATTTTCAATAATTTTAATATTCGAGGCATTTTTATCTTTATATAAATCATAATTTGTGATGCCTTCTAAATGACCTCCTTTTAGAAGCACGGCAAAATTTCCAAATTGTAGTAAATTATCAACGGCAAATTTCATGTCTTCAAGGGTATTTATTTTTCTTCCTGTAATTATTTCTGCTTCGGGAATATTTGGGGTAATAATATCAACAAACGGGAATAATTCGTTTATCAATACTTCAATAGTATGGTCCTGTATTAATTTATCGCCACTGGTTGCCACCATAACAGGATCAAGCACTATATTCCGTAATTTAAATTGTTGTATAATTCGTTTTATGGCCAGAATGACCTCGGCCGAGTGTAACATGCCTATTTTCAGGGTATCGGTACCTATGTCCGACAATACTGCTTCTGCCTGTTTTTTAACTATTTCAACAGGTATAGGATGAATA
>CAZWGG010001000.1:0-1879 GCA_964633305.1 uncultured Bacteroidales bacterium | reverse complement strand
ATGGAAGTTAACCCGGAATGCAGGTTTTATTCATCGGGGCATAAAAAAAGAGGCCTTGTATCGGCCAATAAGCAAGCAGGATTAGGATTGGTATTATTTAACGATAAGGTTGGAGTGGATAATACGTTTATATCAAATCTTGCTTATTCCTATAAAATATTGTTCAAGAATGAAAAAAGATTATCTTTTGGACTTCAGGCAGGTATTTTAAATTTCAGACAATCGTTTAATCAATTAAGTGATCTTAATCAACAAGATCCTATCTTTAATGATAATATACAAATGACAAAATTCAATTCAGGAGCTGGCATTTTTTTTGAATCCGATCATTATTTTTTAGGATTTTCCGTACCTGAAATAATCAAGAATAACCTAAGCCCTAATGGCATATCTGGTGAAAAACAATTAAGGCAATATTTTTTTTCAAGCGGATACATTGTTTATTTAAATCGTTTAGTTAAATTTAAGCCAACTATTTTATTAAGGTATACAGAAAGAATGCCAATACAATGTGACATAAATGCAAATTTTCTGTACGTGGATAAACTGTGGATGGGGGTTTCATTCCGCTATAATCATTCAATGAATGCCATTTTGGAATTTTTGGTTTCCGATAAGCTAAGAGTTGGATTAGCTTATGATTATGTAACTACAGAATTGAATAAAGTCACAGATGGCTCTTTCGAAATAATGATAAATTATATCTGGCGAAAGACAAAAAATCGAATTGCGAGTCCAAGGTATTTTTAATAGGACAATCTTCTTTTCAAAATATCTTGAAAGAAGATATTTACTATTAGTTTTTTTTCAACTAATTCTGATATTTAGCTTTAATGTTTTACATGGGCAAAACAAAATTTCTTACCGGTATCAGGAGAAATTGAAAAAGGCTGATGAAAATTATTCCTTGGCAAATTATCAATTAGCTATTGAATTGTACAAAGAAGTTCTTGAGAAATCAAGTGAGGATACTGTTATTGTTTGTAAAATAGCTGATTCATACCGATTGAAGAATGATCCGGAAAATGCTGAAGAATGGTATCGGAGGGCTATTGAAAATGATTTAGTAATAAATCCTGTTTATAAATTGTATTTTGCCCAGGAATTAACAAAAAATGGAAAATATGAAGAAGCCCTTTATTGGTTCAGGGAGTATTATATAGCTATAAGTGATCCCAGGGCATTAGCAAGCATTAAAAGTATTGAAAATATTTCTGAACTCTATTATGATACTACATTTTATATTGTTTATCCTGTTGCTATTAATACTGAATACACGGAGTTCAGCCCTACTTTTTATAATGATGGTATTTTGTTCTTGTCAAACAGAAATGTCTCTAATTCGGGTTTCATAGAAAGGTACTTTTCGTCCTTAGATTCGGAAGGAAACTTTTTAAAACCGGTAAAATATAAGAAGGATTTAAAAACAAAATATAATGAAGGCCCGGTGTCTTTTTATGATAACTATAAAAAGATGATATTTAGTCAGAATTATACAAATGAAAAAGCCAATAGGGACCAGATCAATGAGATACCGCTCCAATTATTTTATGCATTGCAGGGTGAAAATAGTCAATGGAAAAATATTACATTACTGCCTTTTAATAATAAAAATTATTCCTATACACAGCCTTCGGTTACCAGTGATGGAAAATTTTTGTATTTTTCATCAGATATGCCTGGTGGGTTTGGTGGTACCGATTTATATATGAGCGAATTTAAGGATGGAGTATGGCAAAACCCTGTAAATTTAGGAAGCGAGATTAATACCCAGGGTGATGAAATGTTTCCATTCATTTTTATGGATACGGTATTGTTTTTTTCTTCCGATGGGCATGGTGGACTTGGAGGCTTGGATATTTTAAGGGTCAATCTTTTG
>CAZWGG010000999.1:0-1880 GCA_964633305.1 uncultured Bacteroidales bacterium | reverse complement strand
ATATAAAAAAAACCACCAATTTAACCACCAAAAGAAAAAATTAAAAATAAATATTTAAGAGAGGGAATTTTTATGAATTTAATGGCTGAGAGTATTTAATTTAACAGCAAATTTAATCTGGCATGGCATCAGAGATTTAGCTTTTGTATTTATAAAATCCATATATAAACAAATTGTAATTTCAAAACTATTTCATATGATATAAATTTACATTTTATCTAAAAATGGATAAAATTCCCCCCACCCCACAAATTTGTATATCCAGTATACAATTGTATTAAAACTTATCCTGTGCTGAATACAACATCAGGCTTTTTCTTTAACAAGTATAATCCTTTTAACAAAAGCCGTACTAATTCAACCTGTGTTTGCACAGATTTTTTAATCCTTCTGTGGTAAAACAGCTGAATAAAATTTGAGGTAATAAATATCAAGCATAAAACCGCTTCTATTGAATTTCCTCCATGCACATAACAATGCTCAAGTCCACATTCTGTTTTCAAATTATGAAATATTGAATTTTCAATGTTTTGTCTAGCTCTTATTATTCTAAACAAAGTTATCAGTTCCATTTCCATGCATGTTGTTACAATCATTATTTGTGAGTGTTTACCATCATGTCTTGTCATTAAATATTTTACAAATCTTAGTTTTCTATCAACATTTTTCATCCAAAAAGTTTCTTCATAGACTTTAACACTCTCAAAATCTTTGATATTAGTCCATATAGCTATTGCTTCCGATTTGTTTACTTTCTTTCTTATTTTTCTAACACTATCTATATTGTTATTTTTCATTCTGACAACAACCGATAAATCAGCTTTAATACAAGCATTAATCCACTCGGAATTACATGCAATAGCATCATATACTAGTACATCAATCAAACCATTATGATTTTCTACAACCCTTTTTAACAAGCGTTTCGCAACTGTTAATTCCCCTTCGTCCTTCTTTACACTATCTTCTCCTGGTTTATATTGTTCAAAGTCCACTACAAGCTTTGCACCTTCTCCAATTGTAGATAATACTACTCCACTGTGTGAATTTCGATATTCGATTTTCCCTTTTTTAAACGATTTCAAACAATTTTTACAGCTTTTATTATCACTATTGAAAGTTTGCGTTCCATCCATTGCCGCAACTACAAGTCCGTCTATTGTTCCTTTTTCAAAAACCTTATTCTTTCTTGCTTTTTTAATTACAAATTTTATTACTTCTCGTAATCCAATGATATCAATTACTTTCAGAGTATCTCTTATTGAATCAATTTTAGGTAGTTTTACTCCATTGGGAACAACATTTCTGAACTCATTATCTTTTATCATATTATTCAATTCATTAAAACTTCTTATTCTTAATATGAATCCCAACAACACCGGCAATACAACCTGAAATGTATTGTAAGTAGGATTAATTCTACCATCTGTTATTCTTTTTAAAGATTTTTCTATCTGATAAACATTTTTAATATATTTTACTAATTTTAAAAAATAATTTTTTCTCAAAAAATACACACCCATTTTAGGAAAAATCATATCAAAAATGCTTAAAATTTGATATGATTTTTTAAGAATTTGCGACACTTTTTAAAATTTCCTTGAGTGTTCAGAAAGCTGGGTTTTGAAAAGTAGAAGCTAAATCTCTCCCAAGCAGCTGAACTTATGAGAAAGGCTTTATTAGATGATTAAATAAAATAATTAAAGATATGACAAAATATATTTTATAAAAGTTATTCAATTAAGCAAAATGTTATTAAAAATTATTTCTATATTGTTTAATAACAGCATCTAAATTTTTTATGGTGGTTGTTTTTAGTCATTTTTTTAATTTCATATTTTTCTTTATCAGTTCCATTTATGGTACTTGAGAGTGAAAAG
>CAZWGG010000998.1:0-1881 GCA_964633305.1 uncultured Bacteroidales bacterium | reverse complement strand
ATCAATTATTTATAGCTGTCTCATTATCTGTATTTGTAGTTTTTGATTTATATTCAAAAGTAGTTCCTCTTTGTGATAATATTTTATTCAATGCCCCATGTACAGATTGTATATTCCTTTTAAGGGTAGAATCTGACCAATGAAGATAATTATTAGCATATACATTATCCTCAACATAGTGATCATCACTTGAATAAGAATCAAGGGATTCGGCACCAAAACTTTGTAATGCCCTGGGCATAGAAATTCCTGGATCAACCATAAGTTTACCACTCCAATCATTCCCATACTCACCAAACAAGTAATTACATACAGTTTCTTGTATTCCATTTATAACAAGAGTAACTACATGTATTTTTGTTTCGCAAGCTTCCATTCTTAACCCCTCCAAACGGTTAAAATTACCAGCGAGGTGAATTCCCTTTTTATATCCTTCAATATGTCCTGAGAATGTGTTCGCATTAGGTGCATGTATGCTTGTACAATCCATGTAAATTCCACAAGATTGTTGGTATGCAGGATGGCTTCCCCAATTAGCTGCCATCTGATCTATGTGTATATAGTTTTGATTTACAAAACCGTTTCCTTCAGGATAAATAAGAACACAGATAACATTATTATAAAAAGTTCCAACATGAATATTACACCCAAATATTGTACTATTTCCCGACATATTAATTCCAATTTCAAATCCCCTAATTGTTCCTATATCAATTCTAACACAACCACCTGAAATTGAAATAGCTGCTTTGCCATTACTCATGTCCCAATCATTTATTGGATCATAACTATATCTGCTAGATACTATTTCTCCTCTACCAGTTAATGTGCCTCCATGAGTCATTTCAATAGCTGCAAATGATAATGATGTTGCATCAAATTTCAAAGTAGAACTTACTGGAATATGCAATATCTGTCCATCACCAATAACAAGTCTGTTTTTTATTAAATAAGTCTTATTTGGAGAAAGGCTTACCTGTTTACCGGAATTAATTGCCTGTTGAATGGCAGAATAATCATCTGCAGTACCATTACCCACTGCACCAAACTCTTTAACTGGTGTCCAAAGTGCGGCTGTAATTTGTGTACTTCCATCTGGAAATTTAAATCCTCCAGTTGTTGAATGAATAGTACCTTCCACTTCCAGTAATGTTTGTGCCGTAGAAATCAAACAGCAACTTATAGCGATTGCTGCTAAAACAAAAAAGTTAATAAGTTTTTTCATAATTATTGGATTTAATTAAGAATAAAAGTTTTATAATATATAATAACCAATTGCTTTAAAATGTAAAAACTTTTTCTCATAACTTTAAGTATTTTATTAAAGATAAAAAGCAGTTTTTCTGGTTATCAAATAATTACAGTCTAATGTCATCAGTAACCCCATTCAGCTCCTTTCACTTCGCAATAGCTAATCAAGGCCGTAATAAATACGGCCGGCAGGCAATTAAGAATCTCTAACAAACAGATACTTCCATCATAATACAAAGCCTATTACTATCCATTGAATAGCAAAACTCCTTATCTTCAATTTTTTTGTAATAGATTAATATTCATAATTAAAATAGATGATACCGACTTATTTATTTTGATTTCAATAAATCATAAAAAAATATGGCTGAGTACTTAAAAGTATAAGTAACCCAGCAGATTAACCAAAAAGTTACTAAAACTTAATTTTTTTTCGTATTAGAGAATCTTTTTTAATAAACATTAAATCAACCTGAAATAAAATTTTATCTGAACATCGATATTGATTACATATGTCAAACAGAACAAAATTTCTTAATTGTAAATAAGTAATTACTTCAGCAAATTGAGGCCCACCTAAATTATAATTTAATAGACTAACTTCAAGCAAAAGTGCTTCAAAATATTTTA
>CAZWGG010000997.1:0-1881 GCA_964633305.1 uncultured Bacteroidales bacterium | reverse complement strand
TTTCATTGCCGCCTCCTGATTTATTTCAGGCGACAACTATGTTGGCACAGAGGGCCCGGATGTGGCCGAGGGCGATTAAGCTGGAGATTTCTTGTGGTGGAACGATAAACCGCCTTGAGAATTATCACCGATCGTTTTTATAACAAGAACAACATAACTAACTAGGCTAAGTGATAATAGGATCATGCCTATCCAGAAAATAGCATCATAAAAACAAACGCCCGGTACTTGCCATAATATTATTATCGAATATAAAATTGTAAAAACAGTCATAACAAATGAAACCCATAAAATACGAATTAACTTATTCTGATATTTGAGTATAGACTTGAAACAATCAATACAAATCTTCAATTTCACTTCTCTATCACCTGTTTTCCCCATGTCTTTTTGAACAATATCCGTTTCCAATGCTCTAACCATATCCTTATATTTTTTTCTTATACGAAAAGGGAAAATAAAATATTCCGTAAAACGACCTTCTGTTAAAATATTAACTTCTTTGTATAAATCATCCATGTTATTAGTTAACGATTGAAAGCGATATAAAACGAAAGCACCTAAAAGAGCTATCGCGCCGCCCAAAGTCTGCGGAATTGTACTGAAAATATAATAAAGTTAAGTCGCTTGTTGTTGGTCGATCATAACAAACCTCCTAAAATAGACCTAATTTGCTTTTGCGGATCTCTGCTATTTGTCTGTTTGCGCGAAAAATGTTATTTTATTTTTTCCCCGCAAATCCTTTAAAACCGACACGAAAGTCACCGGCTCAAAAAATTTTATTGTCAATTTTTCCTTATCAACTATGCAGGCCGCTGGCACGGCATCGGTCGTTTTCCGAAAATGCGGCGCCTGCGCTATGTGTGAATTTTTCATCGCCTTTAGGCGTCCTGGCTGGCGTTTAAGGAGGAGGGCATTGTCCTTGAGTGGGATTATGTCGCGCAGGATCGGGGAGTCAAGTGTGTTTTTATAGATACTTTCTTAATAAATCTCGGCAATGGACATTTTCAATTTTTAATTCATCATATCCATTAAATTGAGGTTTATCAATAAGTTTATTCTTAATATCTTTTATTTCCTTTTTCGTAGCGCCCAATGCAGTACCATATATTTTATGCTCTGATTTTAGAAATTTAGGTATACCTAATATTTTTAAATTTTCATCGGCATAACCGAACCCTAGAAAGAATATTCTATCCGAAAAATTTATTGCATTATGTATCTCTATCTCTGCATAACTTTTTTCATCTTCTTCAAATATTGTCTTAATATTTTCTGCAAGTTCTTTTGCATGAAATTCAAGTCTTTTGTAATTATAAGCAAATTTTGATTTGCCCTCCCAAGGAAGTGGTGCTAATTTCCCAAAAACATGGTGAAAATAGAATGATTTGAAACATGTTCTTAATTTTTCTTCATCTTCCGAATTGAAAGTATTGATATAACTTTCATAAAGAAAATATTCTAACGATCTATCATAATTAAAAGTTATAAAGGATATGTTATTATTTTTAAATTCAATAAAATCACCTGGCTTGATCATTGTTTCAGTCATTCTTTTATTTAAATAAAAATACCAGTCTTGTTTCCTTTTCTTTTCTTCCATATCTTCACGAAATCTACTTTTCTTTTCATATTGTATTATGGAAATCGCTATTGCAAGTTTGCCAGATCTACTAAATTGTGGATTTGTTGCCAAAAAAAGATCAATTGATGGTCTACTTGATTTTTTAAAAGTTTCGCAAAAATTTTCTATTTCGCTCTTAAACCATTCATCATCGCGGGAAATATTATTCTCATTTTGAATATTCAGATATTTATTTAAATTATTTCACTCTTTCCGGATTCTTGGGATTTATAATTCATCGAAAACGGATTTAATTT
>CAZWGG010000996.1:0-1883 GCA_964633305.1 uncultured Bacteroidales bacterium | reverse complement strand
GCAGGGCCGGGTGGTAACGGTCATTCGCCAACTCAATTGATGTGGTGGTTGTTGGCGTAGAAAAATTTTTAAGATTTCTTTAAACACGTTCTGTTCTGGACGTGTTTAATTTTTTCTCATTGCTCCCCTCATTTTTTAATGTAAAACAATTCGAAAAAACTTGACAGTAGAACGTGTGTTCTGGTATAATAATCACTAGAACACACGTTCTATTTTTTATTAATATTTTTATTGAAAGGAGCCAGGCAACAGAAATGAAGATTAGTGACAAACAACAAGAGATGCTGGCGTTTATTGAAAACTATGTAGCGGAAAACGGGTATCCTCCCACCTATGAAGAAATCAAAATCGGGTTGAATATCAGTTCCAAATCACTGGTCAATTATCATCTGGAGGCGTTGGAAAATGCGGCCTTGTTGACCCGCTCCCCCAACACACCGCGGGGGATACGTTTAACCGGCCGTAACGATACGGTACAGGTGCCCTTTATGGGGCAAATTGCCGCGGGACTTCCCGCTGCGTTTGCCCACAATGGTCATCGAGAAGCGATTGAACTTACGTGTGATATTGTGCCCCATCGTGATGATCTGTTTGCCCTGAAAGTTGAGGGAGACTCGATGATGGATGCCCTGGTTAACGACGGTGATATTGTAATTATGCAGCAGCAAGCCCAGGCTCAAAATGGTGATATGGTGGCCGTGCGTTTGATTGATCAAAATGAAACCACCCTCAAACATTATTATCGGGAAAATGGACACGTGCGCTTGCAACCGGCCAACCCCACCATGTCACCCTTGTTTGTCAATCCGGAGTCGGTGGCCGTGCAGGGTAAGGTTGTGGCTATCATTCGTCAAGTAGATTGAAAGATTTGGTCTAAAAAGGATGCAATGAAAACGGTGATGACGCAGCGGCTGTGCACCTTGATGCCGGACCTCGGCTTCCTGGTTAAAAAATTTTATTGAGAAGGCAGCGTGAGTGTGGCCCTTCTCAAAAACACCATTGCTATTCAGCGAACACTTTTTGAGAGGTAAAAACTGGCCATGCTCGATCAACCAAGTTATCCCATTCATTGGGAAAATCTTGATCAGGAGACATATATGCGTCGGGTATTAGAATTTCAAGCCGATCAAATTGAGATGGTGCTCAACAGCCATCGCGTTCACAGCCGGGTAGTGGGCGGCATTGTTACGCCACGCTGGGTCAGTTATCAGGTGCTGCCCGAAGTCACCACCAAAATTTCGCGTATCGTCTCTCTCTCCGAGGAGTTGGCCCTGCGGTTGGGCGCTCAACGGGTGCGGGTGTCTCGCCAGGGGGCATCGGTACAGGTGGATGTACCCCGCGAGCATGGCGAGGTGGTGCGCTTGCGCAGCCTGTGCCGCAAGGTAAAGGATATTCCCAAACAAACCGCCATTTTGGGGATGGATGAAAGCGGCGTGCCCTTGCTGTTGCGCTTGCCTTCGCCCGATGTGGCGCATGCGTTGGTGGCCGGCACCACAGGGTCTGGAAAAACGGCGCTGGTGCGTAGTATGGCCCTTTCCCTGGCGATGCACAATCGGTTGGGCGAGGTGCAGATGGTTTTTATTGATCCCAAAGGCAACGGCTTTGAGCCGTTTGTAGGGTTCGATACCTTTGGCGGTGGATTGCCGCACCTGTTGCGCCCGCCGGTTCAAGAAGTTCACCAGGCTATTTTTCTTTTGGGTGAGATGGTAGAAGAGATGGTGCGCCGCGACCGCGAAGGTATTTCCGAACCCCGCGTGGTGATTTTTATTGACGAGTTGGCCGATTTAATGGAGCAAGGTGGTAAAGCAATGGACCGCTTGATGACGCGCCTGACCCAGCGTGGACGCAGCGCCGGATTGCACATTATCGCCTGTACGCAAAAA
>CAZWGG010000995.1:0-1883 GCA_964633305.1 uncultured Bacteroidales bacterium | reverse complement strand
AATCAGTGTTATACACCATATCTGATTCATATTCAGGTAAATCTTCATCGTAACGAATTCGATTTTTTGCATTCAAAAATCGTATAGATTCATTAATAACAATGGTTTTAATCCATTTATTCAAGCTGTTGTCCCCACAATAATCAAATCGCTGAATGTTATCAAAAATTTTTGTAAATGAAGCAATTAATACATCTTCAACATCGTGATGGTTGGTCAAAATACGCATTGACAAATTGTACATCTGCTGATAGTATGTATTAAACAAAATGCCCTGGGCTATTTGATTTCCAGATTTACAATGCTTTATAACTTCTTTGATTTCCAATTTTTATTCTTTAAGGTTGTTTAATTATAATAACACGATATTTTTGTTTGAAGTTGCCTGTACAAATAAAATTATTTTATTGATTTTTTTTATAAAAAGGTTTACTTTTTGTTTTCTTTCCTGTGATTCATTTATCTTATGTGAAATAATGAACTTTCCGGTAAAGTAGAATTTATAGATTGCTATGATATGCCAAATAATCAAATTGATGCTGCTAAGAAATTTATTGCACAAGGCGTTGACTGCATAGTTATTATACCTGTAAGCGCACAAGAATGTAAAACTATTGTTGATTTGGCCCATGAAGCAGATATTCCGGTTGTTGCCTATGACCGGCTAATTTTAGATGCCCCGGTAGATTTGTATATTACTGTAAACAGTACCACTGTTGGTGAAATGATGGCACAATCTGTTGTGCAAGTGCTGGATAAAGGATCAATATTATATTTGGGGGGTCCCAGTGAAGATTTCAACAGCTCATTTGTAAGAAATGGAAACTTTAACATACTGGATACACTTAACGGGGTTTATAAAATATATTCAACCCAGGTATCGTCATGGACCCAAATGGATGCTTACCTGGTCATTGATAATTTCCTTACGAAAGAAGGATTTATTCCTGATGCCATTATATGTGCTGCAGATGCACTTACATACGGGGCCATAAGTATCCTGGACGAAAACAATAAGCTAGGAGAGGTATATCTGACCGGACAGGATGCTGAACTTGAGATATGTCAGCATGTGGTAAAAGGCAATGTTTTAATGACGGCATATAAATCAAATAAGCAGCTGGCCAACACTGCTGCTGAGATAGTCTGGAAATTAATAAATAATGAAGATTTTGAGATTGATGACAAAATAAATAATAACCTGATTGATGTTCCTTCGATCTTAATTCCGCCAGTTTTGATTAATAAAGAAACTATTGATCTCCTTATAAAAGAAGGGATTTACACAAAAGATCAAATCTATAAATAAACTTGAAATAAACTTGTTGTCCTTTTGTTCTTCAGATTAATTCAGCAGAAATAAAAACCTGCTCCACGAGAAAATGAAGTACTGATAAAAATATATGCAGCTACAGTAACAGCAGGCTACTACGAAGCCAGAAGCCTAAAGTTTCCTCTTTTTTTAGATGAATACCTATTTTCTCTATTTATTCATATCTAAGTGCTTTTACCGGCTCACCGGAAGCCGATTTAATAGTCTGAAAACTCACCGTGATTACTGCAATAATAAGCGCTATAATTGCAGCTAAAATAAAAAACCAAATATGCAGGTTTACGCGGTAAAGATATGATTGAAGGAACATACCGGATAAAAACCAGGCAACCGGAAGGCCTATAATACAAGCCATGGCTACCCATTTTATAAAACCGGTCATTAACAAGATAACTATTTGTACTGTTGATGCGCCATTTGATTTTCTAATACCTACTTCTTTTATCCTGAGATTAGTGGAATATATGGCCAGACCGAATAATCCAATACATGCAATAAGTATTGCAATAAAACTAAAAAAGAATGATGTGTTTTTGAATACAGTTAATTC
>CAZWGG010000994.1:0-1885 GCA_964633305.1 uncultured Bacteroidales bacterium | reverse complement strand
AAAATACTGAACCACAGAGAAACACTGAGAAGTTATACAAAGACACACAGAGAAAGGAATTGAATCATTTAACTTTTTAGACACCCTCGTTTTAAATTTTTATATTAAAATAAATCTAACATCTTCATTACCAAAATCACATGTTAATATTAACATTCTGAGTGTTTTCTACTCAAACTTAATTATTAATCCTATGTTTAATTTTAAAATTTAAAAAAATGAAAAAACTTGAAAAATTTGCTAACAGGGAAATCAGCAGTGAAATTCAAAGGAAAATTAAAGGAGGTAATCAATGTTGTGTAGCCTATGCAATTAATTATTGTGAATATGCTTGGGAAAGTGGTATTCCTTACTATTGGCAAAGTTGTTACGATACAGTAATGTGGGCTTGTAATTATATTCCTTCAGCATTTGATTGTTAATAAATTTAATTATGTGTGTTAATGCACACAAACAATGTACAATTAATACTTTATAAAAATTCTCTATTTAAAATTATTATATTAATTAGAGTCTGTCTATAAAGTTAAATGTCTGTTCTATAAAGTTTGCAGACTAGGCGCGTACAGTCTGAAAACAGGGAATTTACTTAACATGACCTGTTTGAGGACAAACGTAACGAAGTATGCGGACTTTATAGACGGACACTAAGTTAGTTTAGAATTTAATTACTTGATTAAAACAAAAATTAGAAATCATATATCAAACGATTTAATTTAACTAATCAATTATATATTTTCAATGGAACCAACAGATTTATCTTATAAAACAAACAAACGCTGGTTTAAACAAAAAAACATAAGTGAGAATGCCATAGCAGTATTGACAAACCTGATCAGATATAAAAACATTCCAGTTACTGAATTAACAATAAGGGAAACTTTGCTTAATCATCCAAGTTTCCCTAGTATCGAATCATTGAAAGATGCTTTGTTGGAATGGAATATATACTCATTACCTGTATTTTTAAAAGTTAATGATCTGGATGAAGTCGATTTTCCCGTTATTGCTCATATAAAGGATGGTGGCGATAAATTTGTTCTTGTAACGAAAATAGAAAGTGATATAATATATTTTCTTGATCCTTCAAATGGATGGCAAAAACTATCGATAAATGATTTTAAAAAGATATGGGCAGGGGCCATGTTGCTAATTGCTTCAGATAATAATTCCGGTGATACTAACTATAAAAAAAACAAAAGAAAACAACGGATTATAAATGCAAAACTACCCTTTCTTTTAATCATTGGCTGCTCATTGATATTTTCTTCATTTGCCTTGGTATTACCAACCAGTTCACTATCTATAAGCTGGTTATCACTACTTATTATTAAAATTATTGGAAGTACATTATCAATATTTCTTATTATAAATGAAGCTGGCGAAATAAATACCCTTTTACTTAAAATATGTAGCATAAACAATACAATCAATTGTAAAAGTGTATTGCAATCAAAATCATCCAGGCTGTTTGGGTGGATAAACCTATCAGAGATAGGGGCATTTTATTTTATCGGTGGATTTCTTACGCTCGTGCTATCAGCTATTTCTAATAATATAACAGTTATACTAACATTTTTAGCCATTATTAATCTTTTCGCCTTACCTTATACCTTTTATTCTATCTGGTATCAAGGTATTATTATAAAAAAATGGTGTCCATTATGTGTTGGTGTTCAGGTTATGCTCTGGTTGGAATTTGTTATTTTATTCAGATATATAGATATTCCCAAACCAGTAGGTTTATTAACTATAAATACACTAGTGTGGGGATTCATGTTACCTCTTATTGTTTGGATAGTTTTTCGTAATTCGTATTTTAATTCTTTTCAGATAAAAGAATTGAAAACAAAGGTAGGAGTGATTATCCTACAGATATAGACAT
>CAZWGG010000993.1:0-1886 GCA_964633305.1 uncultured Bacteroidales bacterium | reverse complement strand
GCGCCTAAGCCATAATCGCCTGCGACAGCAACATTGATACACAAAATAGAAAATGTAATTATTTTTAGTATAATCTTCATATTAATCCCTTTTGTGCTTGCCGAATCCCAGGGTAACAGGCGGGCGCAGCCAGTCCCTTGTTGAACCTGATGATGTTATGTATTTTTATTTTTTTTATAACTATACACCAGGTAAACTATTGCACCTTTAACTCTTATAATCTCTCCTGAAATAACAAAGAATACTCCTGGAAAAATATTAAAATGAGGTGATTGTACCCCCTCTTCTGTTATAGGGTAAGGAATTAAGGGTAACAATGATGCTATGAAAATAAGGTAACCAAAACCTATTGTTCCTTTGTAAAAGGATTTATGATAGTAAATAAAGCCATTTTTTAGTAATTCTTTTTTTTCATTATTGGCAAACAAATTTAAAGGAAACAAAATATCTCTAACCATATATTGAATTGCGATTACTGATAAAAAAAGAATCAATATATAAAGGAAAAATGAAATAACTGTCCTATCACCATTACGGTTTAGTATTATCTCATTTGAAGTGGCTATGAAAGTAATGGCAACAATATAAATACATATTTTTAGAAATTGAAAAAGGGTTTTCCAGCTCAAAGAGATGCGGTTCTCCTTTTTTATTTCGGCAATATAATCATCGAAATTTTTTGGTGCTGAATTTACATTTTCCATTTCTTCATTTTCCTTTCACGGCGCTGATAACCGGCTTAGCAAGCTTTTGGCAAAATCTGCGTTTATTAGCAGGTTTTGAGTTTTTTTTTAAACAACCATAATTCCTATAATGAAAGTTTTAGTTAATTCCATGTTTTTTCCGATAATTTAATTCTTTAAGCAACTCATTGCGGTTAAGTCCATTAGTACCGAATAGTCTTTTGCCTTTGATGAAAGAGACCAAACCAAAGATTCCGAATATTGTGGTCAAATAATGAATTGGGAGCATGATTGATGAAATGATTATCCCGCAGTAACGCGCCCATTTCCACCTGCCAAAACATCCTACAGCCCCAACGAAAAGAAGAATTGTAACAATCACTCTTCCATATTCTCCTCCTGGCAGTGAAGTGAGTTCCCGAGCTAAAAGTTCTGAGGGGACTATGGTCAACTGGATTAATAATATGATGAACGTTATGCACCATAAAAGACCAAGCACGGCAATGTTTGTTGAATAGTGACGAAGGCTGTTAAGTTCCTTTTTTGTTAGATCTGGAAACAGGTTCCGGATACCTTCATTCGGTTGATTACAAACAGACTGTTTTTGCTCATGTTGATATTCTGTAATCACTTGCTCCATACTATTTCTCCTTTGTAAATGATGCACGCCGATAATCCCTGCATAAGCGGCTTGACAATTTTTTTTGCAAAGTCGGCTATATGATGTTAGGGGTCTTTTGATTTTATGCTGTCTGTTTTATGAATAAAGTCCAACACCTGTGCTTCATTCATACTACTACCACGAGCTTCATTGGCAGTTTTTATGGCCTTTGATATATTTTCTTCATATTTGTTTATATTGTTTTCTTTTTTATATAGAAGAGCAAGTCTGCCATACGCCAAAACCAGATCAATTTGTATTAATTTTTTATCATCATTATAGATATCTTTCTCCTTCTCTAATATCTCTGATAAATTTTTTAATGCCCAAATAGCAATTGATGAATCTTCTTCTTTGTATGCTTTGTCAGCTCTTTCTTCCCAATCAACAAGATGCATAAGACCTGTAACTTTCATTGGGTTCGATGTAATGCGGTCAAAGAAAACTGCCGAGATTATTCCGCCTAGCAATATACCGATAATAAAACCCAAGAATATTTTAATTTTCAATTTGCCAACTCCTAACCGGTGTGCAGTAAGGGC
>CAZWGG010000992.1:0-1893 GCA_964633305.1 uncultured Bacteroidales bacterium | reverse complement strand
CCACAAAAATCAATTATATTATTTTACTTGATTTGTCAGACAGGTTGATTGTACAAGAAAATCAACCCAGCAGGGATAAAAATATCATACGGGAATTATATAAATTATTTGAAGAAAAAGTAAAAAAGGACCTTTATATCCGGTCAAGAGATGAAATAAGGGTTGTTCTTGCGCCACAAAAGGGGTCTAGGTTAAAAGCTTACAAATATGAAGACAAGTTATATTTCAACATGGACAAAATACCAAATATATACCGCCGTAAACAAGAAACCGAGCGAAGAGAGAATTTTTTTGCTTATCTTGACACACTTTATAGTGATGCGGTATTTAGTAAAAAACCCTCGGATTATTATGGCGCTGATATTTGGAAATATTTTTATGAAGATTTGCAGCAAGATTATGTAACTGATTCGTTAACTAAAAATTTCCTGTTAATTCTTACCGATGGGTATCCCATAGTAGGTAAAAATGTAAAAAAACTTCAATCTGTAAAAAATGTCTATCCAAACTTACATGTTATACTTGTAGAAGTAGCCCCACGCGATGTTGATTTGGAATTGGACAGGATTATGGACCTCTGGGTAAACTGGTTCAAAGAAATGGATATTAAAGATTACACTTTTATTAAACACACCGCCATTACTAAAGAAATAGAACAAATACAAGATATAATTATGGGAGAAAAATAGGAGAAGTAAAAAAAACATTACTTTTTGACAAAAATTAACTTTTAAAAGGACCTTATTCCAAGGTTTTCTCTCAATGTAATAAATCTGCTTTTCTACTTGAATAGAAAAGCAAGTTGACTTTTTTCCCTCCTAAAAAAGAAAGTTGGTTATATTCATATTTTGACAAGTCAATTGATATTGAAAATGAAGAAAATTGCTAGGTTAAACATGAAAAAATAAATTTAATCGGTTAATTGTAAATTTTTTATCGATATTTTTTTTTCTTTTGTATAAATTTCACGCTAAATCTAATGGATTTTTCCAGCAAAGAAATTATTAGGGAGCTGAAAAAAGGGAACCAGCATGTTTTTGAGCAACTATTCAAAACATATTATAAAATGCTTTGCCTTGAAGCCAAGGGTTATATTTCCGTCGAATACCTGGTAGAAGAAATTGTTTGCGATGTATTTACGAGGGTATGGCAGAATCGTGAAAACCTTTTTATTCAATCTTCTGTGAGAAAATACCTGATCAAATCAGTACATAATAAATGCATTGACTATTACCGTTATGTAAAATCAAAAAAAACAAACGAACAACAAGATATAAGTGAAATGAAAGAAAGTTATACACTTGCAGATTTGGGTGAGGACCCATTGGAGTATATAATTTCTCAGGAACTTGAAAATAAAATTACCGCAACCATTGAGTCATTGCCGGAACAATACAAAAAAACATTTAAGTTAAGCCGCTGCAGCGATTTATCATATTCAGAAATTGCCAAAGAAATGAATATTTCGGTTAACAGTGTAAAAACGAACATTAAAAAAGCGCTGGCCAAACTACGTGAAAAATTAAAAGATTCATTCTCCGGACCTTTTCATCTTCTTTTAATTTTATTATTAACGACTTTACCTTTATAGAAAATATTCTTACAAAATATTTTTTATCATCATTCACCCTATAAATAATTTTAAACGTCTATTAAAATAGAACAATACTTATGAATACAGAAAACAAAAACGATTTTACCGACGATTTAATTTTGGCGTTTCTGAAAGGAGAATTAACATCAGAAAAGAAAACGCAACTTGAACATTGGCTGAAAGTTTCAAAATCTAACAAAGAATATTTCAAACAGGTTTACATGGTTTGGAAGGCAGGAGTGTCTTCTGCCCGGAATGACCATGAACTGGGTAAAGCCTATCAGAAAGTACGGCTACAT
>CAZWGG010000991.1:0-1895 GCA_964633305.1 uncultured Bacteroidales bacterium | reverse complement strand
AATTTCAAGGCACAGTTAAAATTATTCTAAATTAGTTTGCATATTAACAGGGAAAGTGTAAATTTGTAATGTCGTGATAATCGATTCAGATGAAAAATAGACTTACATACTATTAACAATATTGAGGCCCCTCGGTGAACCTTCCTCCTGGATTGGTTATCACGACATCGGGGGTGCCTCATTTATAACATCGTGAGTTATGAAAGAATCTTATTCAAAAAAACTACAAAACCCTAAATGGCAAAGGAAACGTCTTGAGATAATGAAGCGTGATAAATTCAGGTGTCGTTTATGCAAGGATGATGAAACTGAATTACAGGTACATCATAAAGAATATATTTTCGGCAATGAACCATGGGAATATGAAAATGAATTGCTTGTTACATTGTGTTCTCATTGTCATGAGGAAATTGAGAGATTAAAAAAAGAACTTGGGGAACTTGATTTTTCTAAAATTAAAATATACAAAAGCAATAATTGGACTGGAGGTAGTAGAATAATGTTTGTATCTTATTTGGACAAATGTATTATGGGAATATATGATGATGATGGTGAGTATTTGATAGGGTATAATTTAACTGGTAGAGTATTATCAAATATAATAAAAATTCTAAAACAAACCTCAAATGGCTAAAAGATTCACCGATACTAATAAGTATAAAAAGCCCTTCATAAGGGGCTTGCAAGGGGCTTATAAGATATTTTGGGATTACCTTTATCATGAATGTGACCATGCAGGGATTTGGATAGTTGACTTTGAGGTTGCTCAACTCTATGTCGGAAAGGATATGCCAATAAACAAAGATGATGCTTTAAAATATTTCAACAATGGTGAAAAAAGGATTATTGAAATAGACGGAGGACAAAGATGGTTTATACCTTCATTTATTGAATTTCAATATGGAGAATTGAATGAGCAAAATAGGGCTCATAATTCAGTTATTAATATTTTAAAGAAACATAATCTATGGAAACCAACAAGGCCCTTAAAAGCCCCTTCTAAAGGAGCTATGGATAAAGACAAGGATAAGGATAAAGATATGGATATGGTTAAGGATATGGAAATAGGGGCAGAATACATGGCAACTTTTCTAAATTGGTTGCATTATAAACGTAAAAGAGGAGAATCATACAAAGATAAAAATTCAACCAAGCTTGCATTTAAAAAACTATTAAACCTATCTGACAATGATCCGGAAAAAGCCTTATTAATTGTTGAGCAATCAATGGCACAGAATTATGCCGGTTTATTTGAATTAAGGGAATTTCATTCCTCTACTAATAATGGATTTGATGATATTTTAGGAAAAAGACAATGATTGAAAAAAATGAACTATTTCAGGACTATGCAAATGAATTTGTAAATAATGTTCCTATGGAAAATTTACAAAAACTTGTTGCATTATTTATGCGTGAAGCGGCAATTAATATGGGAGTTACTGAGGATAAAACCACTCTTGAAAGAACTGTCTATTATATCAAAAAGGAGTTTGGTTATATTCCGGTTAACTATATTGCCTCGGCTTTTGTACGTGGCTCACTTGGCAAGATTGGTGACGGTAAGGGACGACTTGTCCCTAAAACAATACTTACCTGGTTAGGTGATACGAGTCTGGATTATAACCGAATGATGGCAAGCGAAAGGGAGAAAAACAATCAGAATGATGTTTCTGTTGCAATGGATCTTCATAAATTCCCGGTCGGAAAAGCTATTCAAAAGAAGATTGATTGGCTTAGTAAAGGCATCATAAAGCCGGATGATTGGGAGAGAGTGCCTATAAAGATATTATCTGAAATGATTGCGAAGGGTGAACATCCTACACCGATGGACTTTGGAATTAATTATATGAAATAAATCCTATAAAATGATTAGCTATGAAAGCAAAAAAGAAAAA
>CAZWGG010000990.1:0-1901 GCA_964633305.1 uncultured Bacteroidales bacterium | reverse complement strand
TTCATCGATGTAAGAATTAACTTCAAGATCGAACAATTTACACGTGTTTAAAAGAAACTGCCAAAGGCCAGCAGCACCCGATTTTGAAACCGCTATTGGATTTAAACCCGACTCAACAATGGTAAGATATTTAAGTTCAAGCGGTAGTCCATATTTGTCAAGCCATTCTTCAAAGTAAGGAAAGTAAAGTTCTGACAAGCCAATAATGCGGGCAAATTCTTCACGCCTGTCAATACTATACAGTTCAATATATTTCTTAACATGTTCATTAAATTCGAGTTCAATGGGCGTTTTTTTGTTTAATTCCGCAATACGATATTCATAAAAAAGATCTGGGAACTTTGGAATAGAATCATCTATGAAAGAATGGCTTGGAAAATTTTCTTTAGACAGGTTAGGGAATAAAAAGTTGGTAATAATACATATAACAATAAAGATAAAAAATTTGCTAATATTCATTTTTTAAGTGAAGATTTATCTGCTTTAACAGAAAGTTACAATCCGCATATAATAATAAAGTACCTGTCTGGTATAAATCAGGCAGGTACTCTTTTATAATATAATATTATTCATTTCGAATTGTCTTCTATAGCATCTTTAGGTTTGCCCTCCTCGGAATCACTTTCCTTTGATGCTTTTTTAAATTCACGCATGCCTTGTCCCAGTCCTTTCATCAGTTCGGGAATTTTTCGTCCGCCAAAAAGTATAAGAAGTGCAAGTATAATAAGAACAATTTCCGTTGGGCCAAGAAAAGCTAATAAAACACTTAGGTTCATATTTAGTGGTTTTTAAAGTAGTATACAAAGTTAGGAATAATTTGATATTGTTTCAGTTTTATTCGTGGTTTTAATTTTTACTTGCCAAACCAGTTTTGAAACCCCCTGTAAAGATCATTTCCATTTGCATATAATAGCAAAGCAAGCAATATCACCATCCCGATAATCTGTGCATATTCCAGGAATTTTTCACCGGGTTTTCTGCCGGTAATCATTTCATACAATAAAAAAGTAACATGGCCACCATCTAAAGCAGGAATTGGGAGTATATTCATAAAGGCAAGCACTATAGAAAGAAACGCGGTTAACTGCCAAAAATCAATCCAAATCCAAATTTTAGGAAAGAGACTGGCAATTCTTCCAAATCCACCTATACTTCTGGCCCCTTCTTTTGTAAATACATATTTAATTTGTTTCACATAACTAACCAGGATATTAACTCCGTTGCTTATTCCTTGAGGAATAGATTGCAGAAACGAATATTTTATAGCTTTGGTTTCTAAAAATACCGGTGCAATACCTATTTTCCCTGAAGAAGGGACAAGAATAGTTTTTGCAATTGTATCTTGCTGTCTTAAAATTTCTAAATTAATTTTTTTGTTTTTATTGTTTTGTATGCTATCTACTATATCATACCATGTTTCAATTTTTGCGTTGTTTATTGCTATTATCCGGTCTCCTTTCATTAACCCGTTTCTCATAGCCGAAGTTTTTGGAAGAACAGAATCTATTAAGTTTGGGACAATGGGTACAGATAAATTTCTTACTTCTCGAGCAATCATTTTTTTAACAAAATCAGTTGGTAATTCAATTGTTAATTTTCTTCCATCTCTTTCTACAGTTACTGATTTTGCCTGATTTGTCACAATAATATTATCAATATCACGAAACTTTTCTACCTTTTTTCCATCAACCAATAATATACGGTCACCATTTTTAAAACCCTGATCAATGGCTAACGAATCCCAAATAACACCATATTTGGCATTTTTTACAGGCAAATATTCTTCTCCATGAATATAAAGCAAAAGAGTATAGATAAATATAGCTGTAATAAAGTTAAAAAGAACACCTCCCAACATAATAACCAATCGCTGGTACGATGGTTTTGATCTGAATTCATAA
>CAZWGG010000989.1:0-1901 GCA_964633305.1 uncultured Bacteroidales bacterium | reverse complement strand
GAACATTTTGCAACCTTCTTAAGTGACTGATAGTTTGTGTAATTTTTGGAAAAAACTTAAAACCGTCAGGAGTTTTGTCGCGCCACGTTTCAATTTGTTGCACGCTAAAATTATTGTAAAAAGTGGCATTCATCTCAATAGAATTGAACTGCGACGAATAATACACCAGCTCGTCTTTTGTTCCCCTCGGATAAAAGTTTTTAAGGTCCTGCCGGTTCCACTTGGCACAACCTACATAAACAGTTATTTTTTTTGGGCTGGCATGCCTTTGCATCACCTGTTTTGTGCCAGAATGATCGGTAGGCAATGTAAAATCAATGCTTTCAGGGGTATCTGTTTTACCAAATTTCATAACAAATTTAATCGTTTCTCAATGCCTCAATAATTTTTAAGTTCTTTACCTGTATTTTAGAAATAACAGCTATCCAAAGAACTCCGTTAAGGATGATGGCAACAACCAGAGCGCTTAAAAATTTTATTGAAACATCTTGGGTAAAAGAAGGAAGAGTAGCTATCAAAGCTGAAACAATTCCTCCTGATATTCCGGCAATTAATATTAATAAATATTCTCTAAATAAAATTCTTATAATATGTTTTTCCTGGTAACCGGTTGCCAACAATATGGCAAACTCGTTTTTCCTTTCAAAAATACTTCTTGCCAATACTATGGCAAGGCCTATGGTTCCAAGCAATAAACCAAATGCCCCCATAACAAGAAAAATTTGCAGGTAGGTATTTTCAACCGAGTTGAATTCGGCTAATTTACTTACTGTAGAATGCATCTCCCAACCAAAGTCACGAAACGCAAAGTTTACTTTTTCTTTAAATTTTTTAGTGTTTAGCTTATTCCCATCAATTAAGAAAACATTTGAGCCGCTTGAAGCAGGAAAATTCTTCAGGAAATAGGTATTTGAAATAATTACGTTTCCCTGAAATATTGAGTTTGCCAAACCGCCGATTAATTTAAGTTTTAAACGGTCACCGGAAGCGTTTATATAGGTAAGGGTATCTCCAACTTTTTTCCCTAGTCCCCATTGAATAACTGTTTGATCTGCAATAGCAGGAATTACATCTCCTAAATTTTTCTCAAGAGACAGCCAACAGTTGTTTTCATCCAACTCATCAGTTTTTGAGACAAAACTGAACCGCCCGGCCAATTCGCGGGGATTAACACCTAATATTCGCGGATTAACAACCTGGTTTAAGTTCAAACAACTGGCATCATCGCCGGCATGGACCCTGAACTGCACAAATCTTAACGAATCTTCTATCCCAAATTCATTTTTAACCTTTATGTTATTCAGGTTTTTTAAAATTGGCATGGTTGATTCAGCCATAAAAAGAAACCCACCGGTACCACTCGATTTTAAATATGCAGAAGAAGTTAAATCTTTCCGGTTCGACCCTGTGGTGACTACCAAAAATGTTCCTAAACCAAGCAAAATAATTACTGTAAGGCTGCGTGTACGGTTTCGAACAAGATTTTTCCAGCTTAATGAATTGAGTGTTATTTTATCTAATGGATTTTTTTCTATGACATATAAAAGAAAATCAGCAAATAGTAAAAACGCTACCAATAAAAGTGAGCCTGATAAAAAGAAGTTACCGGGATTTATTTTTTCTCCTTTGTTTAACTGGCCAATTATTAGTATTATACTAAGTAAAAGTAAGCCAAATGCCAGGCCTGTCCCGAAGATTCTTACCCATTTCTTCTGACCCCGGATATTTCTCTGAAGTTGTATGATACCGTGTTTCAAACGACGCCTCAATATAACAATAATAACCAACCCCGATACCAGGGTACTAGTTATAAACCCGGAAAGTAATGACCCAGGATTAACTTTTATTTCAAGAACTTCGGTTCTTACAATATCTTCCCATACGTTGTTTAGTCCTATAAA
>CAZWGG010000988.1:0-1912 GCA_964633305.1 uncultured Bacteroidales bacterium | reverse complement strand
AATTGTATGTTTTTAAAAGCATGGCCGATGAGGATAGCATGATCTATACAGATGAACAGAAGCTAAGGCAAATCCTGATAAATTTAATAAAAAATGCTATTAAATTCACCCATCAGGGGTACGTAAAGTTCGGTTATAAAATGAACGAACATAATCTAGTATTTAGTGTAAAAGATACAGGTATTGGAATTGAGAAGAAACATCATGAACTTATCTTCGATCGTTTTAGACAAGCAGATGTAGATAACACAAGAGAATATGGAGGCACCGGACTAGGTTTGTCAATAAGTAAATCGTTAGTTGAAATTTTAGGTGGTAAAATCTGGCTAGAATCCGAACCAAAAGAAGGATCAACATTTTATATTTTAATACCATACAATACAAAAACCCATTCCCAAAAAATAAAAAGCAAATTATCTTCCGGTAATAATTTAGTGCCTGATTTAACTTCAATAAAAATACTTATTGCTGAAGACGATGAAAATAATTACGATTTTATCCATAAAGTTTTATCTCAAACTAAGGCAGAACTGATTTACGCAAAAAATGGACTAGAAGCTTTAACCATTGTTAAAAATAGCCAACACCTGGACTTAATAATAATGGATATAAAAATGCCCGTGATGGATGGACTCAAAGCTACACGTGAAATTCGAAAAATAAATACTACTATTCCAATTATTGCTGTAACTGCCTATGCCATGAAAGAAGAAAAAATGATTTCGCTCTCAGCAGGTTGTAATGATTACCTACCAAAACCAATTGTAATTGATGATTTATTTATGAAAATAATTCAACATTTGCTTCAAAGGTCGAAAAATTAGAATATCCATAAAATGAACAATAAAAAAAGTGATCTAACTTCCGACTTCCAACTAAACAAAAAGTAACTATAAATGATTTAAAATTAATATTTAAAGAAATAGACTAGGTTATGTTTTACGATTACCGGCTTTGTAAAGCATCACATCTACTTTTTCCATCGTAACCAGGCAACCTTTTGACATACGCTCGAGTTTCGGTTTAATTAGTTCAAAAAATGACTCAACTATTCGAGTTTTATCAATAATCTCAATCACCATGGGCAATTTTTCTGTTAGTTCCCAAAATTTAGATGAATGAATAACACTACTGGCCCCGTATCCAATTATTCCTCGAAAAGCAGTAGCTCCAGCTATTCCTTCATGTTTTGCCATAAACACTATGGCCTCATATACCGGGGTTCCATCTATTTTATCGGTCGAACTAGCATAAATTCTAAGCCTGGAAGTATTCTCCGAGTTATTCATGGTTACATAAGTTTTGTTATAAGATGACCAAAATATACGGCAGTAATACCTAATAGTATGCTGCTTGAATTATAGATTAAAAAATGAAAAAACTGGCCATCACGTAACAAGTTAAAACTTTCTGACGCAAATGTAGAAAACGTTGTAAAGCCTCCACATAAACCTACTGTGAGAAATAACCGCCATTCCGGTGTAAACCACGTACTTTTTTCAGCAATTCCGAAAATAAGTCCTATAAGTAAACAGCCTATAACATTAACAACAAATGTTCCATATGGAAATGAAGATAGAAAAGCTTGTTGTACAATTCTTGAAAAATAGTACCTCGAAACACTTCCGATAAATCCTCCTGTTCCAATTAAAAGCATAAATTTAATCATCGCTGACAAACCTAAAGTTTCCACATAACATTTTACTTGTCGTGTTTAGGCTCTTTTTTGGCTGAAGATTCTTTGGAAACAGAATTTTCATTCTGCTCTGGTTGCTTTTCCTCCATACTTTTTGTTTCTTTTTTTTCAGAAGTTTTCTTTTCGGAAGTCGATTTGACATCTTCATTTTTTTCTTCTTGAGAAGAATCTACCTGCTCTTCTTTTTCAAAATTTAATAAGTTATTTTCATGAAGG
>CAZWGG010000987.1:0-1915 GCA_964633305.1 uncultured Bacteroidales bacterium | reverse complement strand
CACGCAATAAAAAACATAGGGCGGAAAGTGCTAAATTTGAACGACATAACATTTATTATGCGGCTTGGTAACTTGATAGGTAGGAGCTTCGAAATGCCCAACTTTTCATATTGCCACCGTTATGCACAAGGCGAAGAGCACCAGTTGCAAATCAATAATCGTAATTAATACTTAAATGTTTAATCAAAGCCTGATATTAAATAATCTAAAATCATCAATTAAAGATATTTTCAAGCTTTCAGAAGAAAATTGGGAAATACTTTCCACATGTTTGACTGTAACAAATTTGCCCAAAGGTAGGTTTTTACTAAAAACCGGAGATTTATGCGATTCAGTTTTTTTTATACATAAGGGGTATTGCCGATTATTTCACGATAATGATGGCAAAGCAGTAAACATAAACTTCCATTTTGAAAACGAATTTATAACGAACATAAAAAGTTACACAAAAAAAGAAAGGTCGGAATATTCCATTCAGGCTTGTGAAAAAATGATAGTCGTAAAAATTGAAAAAAATAAATTAATTGAACGTGCTTACAAAAATACACTGGAGTTTGAAATCTTCGGTCGAAAAATGTTGGAGTTGATGATAATGAAACAAGATGAACATTTAAACTTATTTAAACGGTATACCCCTCAACAACGATATGAATATATAGAAAAGAACCGGCCTGAAATTATACGAAGAGTTCCTTTAACACAGATAGCATCATATTTAGGAGTTACCCGAGAAACCCTCACAAGAATCAGAAAAAAGAAAATGACCAAAATATGAGACAAAAGTCTCAGTCGTTCTTAGAAGGAATGCACTTACTTTGGTAAGTAATTTCATAATTAGAATATGGCAAATAGAATTATAGTAATGACAGGTGGTTCGTCTGGATTTGGACAAATAGCTATTAAAGAATTTCTTAAGGCACATGATGTAAGGATTGTTCTTGGAGTACGAAATGGGAAAAATATTAGGGGAGTTGAAACAATTGACCTCGATTTAAATAGTCTGACAAAAGTTCACTCATTTGCAGAGAAGGTAATACAAAAGCTTGGTGCAAACAAAATAAATGCTTTGGTTCTTAATGCCGGAACAAATACATCTGATATCAATAACCGAACAATTGATGGCTTTGAAACAGTTTTTGCTGTTAATCATCTTGCACATTATTTATTAATTAGATTATTATTGCCTTATATGGCTGAAGGAGCTATAATAGTTATTACAACGAGTGGGTACCCACGACCCTGCCGAAAAGACAATAATAGCGCCTCCAAAACATGCTAATGCTCTATTATTGGCACATCCCGAAAACGATCCAGCCCTTGAAAATATACCACAGGTAGATGCAGGGAGGGCTTATTCTTCATCAAAACTTTGTAATATACTTACAGCCAGGTTTCTTATTACGCTTCCAGATATACAAGCTAACCAAATAAAAATTGTAGCTTATGACCCCGGTCCAACACCAGGAACGGGTTTAGTCAGAAATACCAATTTTGTGGTTCGTATTGTTTGGAAAATTTTAAGTTTTTCTATAATTCGGGTGTTTTTACCTCGCTTCAATAGTCGTAAAGCATCCGGAGCAGCTTTGGCCAATATAGCATTAGGTAGAATTCAAACGTATACAGGACATTGTTATGCTGCATTGCGCAAGGGTAAACTCACATGGCCATCTCCATCAGAATTGGCATTGGATGACCATGCTATGGAATTACTTTGGAAGGACAGTGCTCAACTTGTTGGATTGTTAGATTAAGTTATTCGACTAAAAAATTTAAAAAAAGTTAACTTTATACAAATAATAAAAACGCCCAGTGCATAACATTTAGAATATGATTAACCGGCTGTCCAAAAAAAATAAAAGTGCCAGCCATATTCCGGTTAATTATATTCGTTGTTGAACGGATTCCGACGGCGAAC
>CAZWGG010000986.1:0-1918 GCA_964633305.1 uncultured Bacteroidales bacterium | reverse complement strand
CACCTGGGGTTTGGGTATCCATTGAAGATACTATAAAAGGATTCAACATGATTATGGGTGGGGATGTTGACCGTTACCCGGAAGCAGCATTTCACATGGTGGGAACAATTGATGAAGCAATAGCCAAAGGGGAAAAGCTTTTATCCCAGGCAAAATAAAAATTTGACAACATGACACTTTTAAATTTTATATAGTGTGAAACTAGAAATAATTACACCGGGGGAAAAACTCTATCAGGGTGAAGTAAAATTGGTTAAAGTGCCTGGTACACAGGGAAGCTTTGCCATCCTCAGAAACCATGCCCCTTTGATATCAACTTTGGAAAAAGGAAAAATCAGAATAATTACAGATGATGATGAGACCAAGCACATTGATATTCAGGGGGGAATTATCGAAGTTGAACGAAACAACATTATTGTTCTAGCAGATGTTTAATAATGGATAATAGTATACTTCCGCAAGTTTCTCTATCTGTGCGTTTCCTGTGTACAGTTTTTTTAATTCTATTTTATACGGGTGCCCCTGCTCAAGAAAAGGTTACTTTTAAGGCTAATGACGGGTTAATGATAACGGCAGATCTCTATATTAAAGACTATAATTACCCGTTTATTTTGCTTTTCCATCAGGCAGATTACAGTCGTGGAGAGTATAGTGGAATAGCCCCGAAATTACTTAATTTAAATTATAATTGTCTGGCAGTTGATTTAAGATCAGGAGGAAAGGTAAATTATATTGAAAATGAAACTGCAAAAAGAGCAAAACAATATAATTATCCACATGCTTTATTTGATTCCAGGAAGGATATCCAGGCTGCCATTGACTATGTCTCAGGGTTTTCTGGTAAGCAGGTGATTCTTTTCGGTAGTTCATTTTCAGCATCGCTTTGTATACTCTCGGCAATGGAAAATCCTAAAGTGAAGGCTGTAGTGGCATTTAGTCCCGGAGAGTATTTTTCTCCCGGTATAACCATAAAAGAACAAGTTCACGGATTTGACAAACCAATATTTGTTGCTTCTACACAAGAAGAGTACAACTATTTAGTGAAATTACTTGATGAAATGACTTCCAAGGAGAAAAGCTTGTTTAAACCAAAAAACGGGGATGGAGAGCATGGGGCAAAAGCTTTATGGGAATCAAATAAGACCTATATGGAATACTGGTTGGAACTTTTCATTTTTTTTAAAAAAATCAAAGATTAATTGCGATCCGTGCGGCATAATAATCTTGTATATGTAATGCTTAATTCAGAGAAATCAGCTTCTCCAAAATTTGCATTAATATGGGCTCCAATGCTAATATTATTGAGGGGGTTTTTTTCTGTATTTATTATGTAATAATTCAGTCCTAACCTACATGGGAATAATTTTTTTAAAGTATAAGAAAGTTTACTGCCAAATTCAAAAGTTTCGTGAAATTCTTTATAAAAGGGTTTGAAAAGGTTTAAACCTCCTTCAACATCAAGACCAAAATGCCCGATTAGGAATTCACAAGCTGCAAAAAAGTAAAAATTTGACGCAAACCACCCGGGGGTGCCTGAATAGTAAGAGATTTCATTATTACGGGCATAATAGTTAAATTGTTCGTAGTACCTGTAAGTGAATCCTGCCCTGACTTTTATGTGTTGTTTAAATTGTATTCCCCCGGCTACCGATAGTGAATAAACGAATCTCTTTTTACCACCAACAGGGCCAGTGGTACCTCCGAGCTCTTGCATTCCATTTCCTTGTCTTATTAAAAGAAAAAACTTTTTACTTTTAGGGATCCCAATAAACTTAATGGGTTTGCAAAATGATGGCATTTTTTTATTAGTGGAAAATTGACACGATACGGTTAACATAGCTGCATTTAAACCAAAATTTGGCAACTGTGTATGTCCGTTTGAGGAATGTAAGTATGTGACCCCCAAATTCAATTTTAT
>CAZWGG010000985.1:0-1924 GCA_964633305.1 uncultured Bacteroidales bacterium | reverse complement strand
CTGGGCGTTGCCAATAAAATATTTATCGGCTGCTTCATTTACCAGTTTTATGGCCTCTGCTTCTCCTTCGGCGTGCAAAATTTTAGCACGTTTATAACCTTCTGCTTCTTTAATTTTAGCCCGTTTCACCCCATCGGCAACTGTTTCGGCTGCGGTAGCCGAATCAACGGCAGCAATTTTTTCATTTTCGGCTTTTACCACTTTGTTCATGGTTTCCTGAACATCTTTTGGCGGATCAATTTCTTTCAATTCAGTCCGCACTATATCAATTCCCCAACTTTGGGTTTCAATATGTAATGTTTTATAAAGTGCGTCATTAATTTTACCGCGTTCACTATTTGCTGATTTAAGTGTGAGTGTACCTATAATATTACGCAACGTTGTGCGAGCCAGATTTACTATCTGCCAGGTATAATTATTCACATTGTAAATGGAGTCTTTAACGCTTTTCTCATCAGCTTTTACCCTGAAATATACCTGTGCATCGACACTGGCATTCAGATTATCATTCGTAATTATTTCTTGTGGTTCAGCATCGACCATTTGTTCGGTTATGTTTACCATAAATATTCTATCTACTACTGGGATAATCCAATGGAAACCAGGGTCGGCAAGTTTTTTATATTTCCCAAGCCGTTCAATAAGCCCACGATGTGTAGGTCTTACAATCTTAATTCCTAAAAGGAATATTAATACTGCCGGTATAATTAAATAATAATAGTTCATAATATTTCTTTTTTAATTATTTGTTAAGATATTTTTTGATTATTTCTGATGCCCAATCTTTTCCACCTATTCCAAAGGCAAGGACAAAAGCAAGGCATATAGCACCAAATAAAATAATAAATGCACTTGTTACTATTTCTCTTGCTATATTCAATTGTTCGAGTATAACAAAAACCGTTAATACCAGTATTGCATAGTATGTTATTTTACTAATTATTCCAGATGTTTCATCTTTCATGTTTTTTAAAGATGTGAGTATAACCTGGCTTACAAATTTTGCGAGATATAAACCAATAATAAATACCAGTATGGCTACAATAATATTGGGAATAAACAACAAAATCTGGTTAAAAAGAGCTGATGCAGAAGTTAAATTTATACTGTTTAATGTGGCAAGGATAACTACCAGCATGATAATCCAATATACCAATGTTCCAACAACATCGATGGCGGTAACCTTTATGCCTCCCTCTTTAAGAAACTTGTCAATACCTGCTTTTTCTGTTAAATAGGATAGCTTTACCACTTTTAAACCTTTTACCACAAAGCGTTTAATAAGCTTAGCAATTATCCATCCTAAAATAAGCAATAGCAATGCACCTAATAATCTGGGCAGGGACACAGCAACTTGATTTAAAAATTGTTGCGCACTTTCTAAAAAAATATTTAGTTGATCTTTCATATTTTTATTTTTTTTGGTTGTAAATCATTGTTTGAATTAGGACATATTATGTTGTTTATGTGTTGTAATTAATTATTATAATCTCTCAACAATATTGCTCATTTCTTCCTTGCTTTTTCGCAGTTTATATGCAACCATGGTAAGCATACTTTCTTCATTATTATTTGTAATAGATAAATCGCTATCCGTAAGTGACGGATATTTATTTTTGAGTTTTGTTGTAAGTTCCTTTAGATTTTCTTTATTGATCGCTATTTTCATCTTGATTAGTTTTTATAAAAGGTGTATCTGCAAATTATTCAGAGTGTTTAACCTTTTTTCCCTCCTTCAGGAAAGATTGTTTTTCAGCTATAGGATGTGTATTTACTCTGTGGTAATGTTTTTCTTTTTCAATTCTCATGTTACTTCCTGAGGGATGAATGGTTGTTTCCTTTTCGGGTCTAAAAAGTATTTTTTTTGCTCTAATACCGAAAATATTCGAATTGGATATTATATGATATAATTTTCCAAAACCTT
>CAZWGG010000984.1:0-1924 GCA_964633305.1 uncultured Bacteroidales bacterium | reverse complement strand
CCGGCAAAAGAATATATTGCTATATAGCCAATATTAAAGTACTCTATATTTGCATACAGTATGATATTACTGGGTATTATCATATTATCCAAATATCCGGAAATTCCTATTTGATTGACAGGGTACTTATCATAACAACCTGTATATCTTGATGTGCCATACCCACTAAAAAGGTTTACATGCCCGTCTTTTAATAAATATGTCATTTCCGAAAGAGTTGAAAATAATTTCATGTCTGATATATCACTTGTGATTCTGGGTTTGTAAGCCATGTAAACCGAATCCCAATCAAGGTTTAAATAAGAAAAAAAAGAATAATGACGGTCAAACTCTTTCCAAAATACCTCAAATGTATATTCGGGAGTAGAGTACGATTTTTCATCAAATATTCCCTTTTCGCATCCAAACAGGAACATAACCGGTAATATAAAAATAACAGTACGCACAGGTTAAAATTTAAAGGCCAGGCCTAAAAGGTAATGCTGGGTTAAAACTCTTAATGTGTAAGGAAAAGAATACTTGTAATAAAAATACCTGTATTCAAAACCGGCAGAAAAACTTTTGGAAAGGTCAAATTTGTACTCCAAACTTGTGAACAGATTTACATGTTTGTTCATTGAAACCAATGGCCATTTGCCATCATTCGAGTTAAACCTGGGGTTATACGAATTTGGCCTGGTTAACAGGTTTAATATTCCAGATGAAATCAACAAAGAAACATGATGACCTTTTGAGGTGAAATTCGGATTAATAATGAGTTGAAGAGACCCGGCATTTACATCATATGCTGTAACATTATCTTCATATGGATATAACCTGCTTAATGATTTCCTGTCCCTGAAGCCTCCAAATGCATATATCCCGATACCTGTAAATACAGATAATTTTAGTCCCCCCGATTGATAAATTCTTCGCAGGATATCGTAATGCAGCTCGCCTGATTCATTAGATATTGTATTGTAAACGAAACCGTTCGATTCATCAATCGGGGTTAATGTATTTTTAATGTAATAAAAACTTAACTGGTGTATCCATTTTTCATCTGCAAATCTCAAATGTAATTTGAATGGCAGAAACTTAGAATCACTAAAAATTATGGAGTTATCATACTCATCAAGGATTTTTGATTTATATACACCTTTTATTTCGTTGTACCTTATTTTTTGAGCATACGAAGAAATGCCATTTGCCAGAATTGCAGTCTGAATAATAACAAAAACCAAGTTGCCAAAATATTTTTTCATATAAATATTTTCTGCGCTATTAATATCCGAACTTTCTCAAAGCGGTCAAATATAAGTACAAAGATGCATAAAATTTGTATTGGATAAAAATAAGATATTATTCTTGTATTATCCCAAAATTTTATCTTTGAATTAAGAGCAATTCCATTTAAAGATTGTTTACAGAAACTTCCGGCAATATGAAGTAATTTATATCGTATAATTATGTGCCTGCCAGAAAACTCCTGTTTTTTAAAGTCTTTGATAAGAAAACGTCAAAGACAAGGCTTTCGAAGCATTGAAAATGAGGAGTTTACTGATTGTAAATGACTATTTTCAAGGCAAGAATAACGCAGTATTTGGCGTTTTCTTGCAAAGACTAATTATGTGCTTTTGTATAAATCAATAACAACGAGTTATGAAAATAACCGATACTAAAATTCTTCATTTTTACTTTTCCCCTATATTTTTGTTGTCATATTGTTTATTATTTCGTCCCTAACGGGACTTTGTTCATATTTCTATCTCATTTCTACCGGTATAATGAGGGGGTATACTGCTGATTTGATTTCATGACATAAAAATATACTCCTGGTATACCTAACCAATACCTACTTGGTAGAGGGGATACCCTGAAGTTTTTAATAATAAAATTATTAGTTGTTCACATTTTGAGTGCAATCAGGCAATTAAAGCCTAAC
>CAZWGG010000983.1:0-1927 GCA_964633305.1 uncultured Bacteroidales bacterium | reverse complement strand
ACTTATTCAAATTTAAGTTAAAACCCCATTCTATAACTTTTCTAATTAACAATTCTTGCGACCATATAGCTGTAAATGTATGATCAACATCTTTAATTAATTCTATTTTCAGCAAGCTGTTGTCATTATATTTTTTTAACTGCTTAGAAATTGTAAGGTTAAATAAGTCAATAGCCGTACCCCCTTCGCAAAATATCAAATGAATTTTTATTTTGCGTTCAAAAAGATATTCCCACTCTTTTATATTAAATTTAACCCGGGTATTTAAATTTCCATCCAGTTTGCCGTGTTCAGAATATTTCCCGTCGATTTTTACTAATCGCTTCACAAAAAACACAAAAAGATTAAATGCTATCTTAATATTTTTTTTACTAAAAATTTTACTTTTTCCAGTTACTAATTTTCCCCATCTTTTTAAATTAAGTATGTGTTTTTTGTAATAACGAATCGCATTATTTCTGACCGCTATTGGGAATAAAGAATGTAACAACTGTCTGTCCTGATAAATACCATCAATAAGTGATAAACCGACTATACGATTATCCTTAAAAGATGTTAGGAAGGCAATATCGGCTCCCGAACATATTCCTATTAAAACAAACCTGTTGATGCCAATATTTTCCTGTAATACATCCATTGCTTGTTTTATTTCATCAATTTTAATTTCATTTTGGTTTATGTTTAATTCAGAAAGTCCACTATCACCAATTCCAGAAAAATCAAAGCGAAAGCAACATATTCCTTTATCAGCTAACTCGCGTGTAATTTTCACATATAACCTATTAGGACCTATTTTATGGATCAATCCTGAATTTAAAAGAATTGCACAAAAATCTTTCCCTGGTTTACTTTCGCACCGGTGAGTTAATATCCCAATCAGCGATGCACTATTTCCAAAATTTATTATTTCTTCTTTCATTTTAACATTAATAACTTTACTTAACCCACTCAATAATTTTATTTATTTCATGCAATGGAACAAAGCTTTTTTCATGTTCTTCCTCTCTTTTAAGACAAAATTCTTTATTTACAGTATTTTCAAAGGAGATATTGACGGTGTGTTTCAAATCAAATTTTCTTTCATCATCAATAAGAAGAATCGAAGCATCACAAATAAAATCATTTTTGTTTAAAGAAATTTTCTTTATTTCCTTTGTTAATTCGGGTGAAAAAAGATACCCGTAGCTTGTTGTACTGTTTTTTCCGTTTTTCTTTTCTTTTGTAAAAGACCCTGACAACCATTTTTTATAGTCTTTAGCAATATCATTTAAATAACTGCATCCATCAGCAATAATATTCCATAGTACCAATTTATTTGCCTTATACTTCTGCGAATAAAGCAAGGAAAGGGTAGCCCCAAAGCGAACTCCAATTAGAATTATTTTTGATACGCAGCAAACTTCTTTAAGCTCATTAATGGCCATGCCTATATCTTCTAAGCTTTCATCAATAGTAATTGAAGTGAATTCTCCAGATGAATCACCTGTACCAAAATAATCGAACCTCATTACATGAAACCCTTTCAAAGCTAATTTATTTGCCAAATTAACATATAACTTATGACAACGTATATATTCCTGTCCATACGGATAACAGAGTACTACTCCGGTTTCATCATTTTCCAGGTTCGTCGGCTCGTGATATACACTATATAATTGCTTTTTCCCTTTTTCAATATATTGATATTCCATGTAATGTTTAGTATTTAAAATTTAAGAATCTACTTTATTGTATACATTTCAAGTGAATGAAATGTATTACATGCAATACGTATTATCTTAGCTCCTGTAGTCTCTGATTTTCTGATAATTTTACAATGTATTAAAAACCATATTGGTGCTTGAGGGCCGTTTTAAAAATAAGTTCTACCAACTAAATGTTTTTGCAAAGACACTAGACAAGTGTTGTTAATCCCTTTTTGCTTTAA
>CAZWGG010000982.1:0-1932 GCA_964633305.1 uncultured Bacteroidales bacterium | reverse complement strand
AAAGTTTATATTGATGAAATATATTTTGGCCAAGTTATTAGCAACCTTATAGGTAATGCTATTAAATTCACAAATCCTGGAGGAGAAATTATATTGACTGTTGAACGGAAGCCGGATGAATCAACGATTTTAACAATTGAAGATACTGGAGTAGGAATGGATGAAGAAACAATTAAAAAAATAATGAACGATAAACCGGTAAAATCATCAAGGGGAACTAAAGGAGAAAAAGGAACTGGTTTAGGACTTAGCGTATGCAAAAAAATTATCGAAAGCCATAAATTCAAGTTTGATATTCAATCAAAAATTGATAAAGGAACAAAAATTCAAATCAATATGTATCCAAAAGAATTATGCGAAATTGACAACCATAAAATTCAAAATGAGAAAAGCCAATTTGATATGTAACTTTGCAAGTTTGAATTTCTTATTATGGATATTCCACCTGTATAAATGGTATAATCTCCATAAACAGGTTAATCTGTATCAATAGGAATATAATTAAAATTCATATCGGTAGAAAATGATAAGTCTTCGCCATCTTCCAATATTTTATCATCCATTTCCTGGTAGTACCAATTTACTTCAAGTGGCTTTCCCATATTCATAAGCCCTTTAAATTTCAAAATTAGTTGCGAAAGATACTTGGCAGATGCTGTATTAAAATAGGTGAGATTAAAATTTAATATAGCTTTTTCTTTTGATGAAATTATACTATTTTCATGATTGTCAAGCCATTCAAACAATTCTTGATAAAACGTCAATACATTTTCTGGTCTTGAGATACCTTTAATTTCAAACTTGTTTTCCTCTAAATTAAAATAAATTGAAGGAGTAAAATCTGTTTCAGGAATAATTAATGGCTTTTGCATATACTCTCATTATAAAGCAATATGTTTAAATACTCCAAAGTAAGTAAGTAATCCAATAGTTAACCAAGTAATGAGTAAAATAATTAAAAAGATGCGTTTCCCTAATCTCAAACTTTCCTTTTCATGAGTTAGTTTGCTAATTAAGAGCACCTTTCTAATTTTCTGAACAACATTCTGTTGCGCAACTTCGTCTTTTATAATATAATCAAACGCCCCCTTTTTTAATGTTTCAACTGCCACTTTAATACTCGATTGGCCGGAAAGAAATATGAATTCTGTCCCGGGATGTTTTTCTTTTACTTTAAGCATAACTTCCATGCCATTCATGCCCGGCAGGTCAAAATCTTGGAAGACAATATCTGGCATTATCTCTTCTAATTTTTTTAGGCATTCTTCACCTGAGTTACAAATTATAACTCTTCTAAACCCTACAACATTAAGGGTTTTTTCGATTAATTTACTATAAGCAGGTTCGTCCTCAACAATAAAAATGATTGGCTTTTTATAGTTGATCATAACTTTAAATAATTAGGTTTTATTTAAAGTTAATAAAAAAGTAAATTAATATCAATAGTAAATTGAAAAAGTGAGTTCTTATTTTCTACAAAGATCGATTTCCCTAACAAAAATTCCCTTTAAATCCGGTTTTCCAATGTTTTTATTTTTAGCTAACTGAAAATGAGTAATATCTATAGAATTTAGCCCAAACATTTCACATGTTTACATGAAAATATAGCATCTCAAAGTAAAAAAAACAATGCCTTATTTCCACAATGCCGATGGATACATCCCTAAATCAACATACTCCTGTAATTTTGAAATTACCAACGATTTATCTTCTTTATACGTGACACCAAACCATTTTGCATTGCAGTTCAACAATTTTACAGTACAGAGTTTCTTTTGGATTAATTCATCTACTATAACAGGAATATAAAATTCAGCTTTCGGATTGTTAATGTTTTCATTTATGAAAGCAGTAAACATACTTCGTATGCGGGCAAAAACAGATGGTGTAAATCCCCAAAAATTCATAGATACCAATGATTTTGGAGAAAGT
>CAZWGG010000981.1:0-1932 GCA_964633305.1 uncultured Bacteroidales bacterium | reverse complement strand
AGTATATATGGGTATTACAATATTTGGCAATCCTGTAGAATAATTAACCGGGTATTCTCCATACTTTCCTAAACTTGCAGCAGATGGTTCTATTGGATTGATCTGTTTTTCTATGTCAAAGAGATCATCTTGAGCACTTATATCAATAGCTATCATATACATACAGAAAACGTATATATATATTAAGGTTTTGGTTTTTCTCATGTTATAAAAAAAGAATAGGTAATTTCTTTTCATAATAATGATGTGTTAAATTCTCATTGTTACTATATTATATACTCTTATTATACTAATTAGTTAATTCAGCTAGGCAGTTGAATCAACAATTCTGAAATTTATTACTATCATAAACCAGGCTCATCAACTAATAACCAATACCCCAAAAGGAGAAACTCCTTACTCGAGTATCTGGATTGATTAGTTGCGAGCTAGTGCCATGTAAGACCAGGATGATATACATAAATAGGACCAACAATGCTGTGATTGTTGGGTTTTTTATTTTACTGTTTTTCATTTTTTTGGATTTTTATTTGCTTTTTGTTTAAGTGCCTCCACAAATCTCGGATTTGCAATTAGTCCTGTACGAAACTCTCTTAATTCGCACATATTCAGCAATATACTAGTTGACACAACATCGATTTCTCTAATTATTAGCGTCATAAGTGTTTAAGTTTTTCCGGGTTTCCACCACAGATTAAAATAAGTTCTTTTATTATCTCCATTTGTAGTTCATCGGAGAACTTTAGTTTTGCAATTTTATATCCTTCTATTTTATTCAGCTTTTTATAGGCCAATATCAGCATTGCTGTTATTAAAATCATAAAAAGCATTACTCTTATACCGTTTTAGTTATAAGAAACTAAATTTGATAAATTAAGTTCTTGTTTGACAAACCTAAAAAACACTTCTATATCCCATCTTCTCCTGAATATCTCCGAAATTCCCCCGGCATTTAATGCCCACCCAAGTCCAACCCAACCTGGAATTTCTTCAACTTTTAAGCCTGATGCATGATATGCTAATGTTATAGGAACAGAAATTGTACCTTCTCTTATCTCCCAAACAGGTAATGAAATATTTGGGATTCCTGTTGAAAGACTAACAGGAATATCGCCAAACTTTCCTAATGAAGCTGCTGTAGGTGACGGTGGAATTATTTTATCTGTTAGCTCTTCTATTTGTTGCTGTGAAAGTGTAATTATTTGAAAACTTATATTTAAAAATATAAAAATTATTAGTTTTTTCATTGTAAAGAATTTTATATAAGATATGGTATCAAATTATGTATATTTTCATATTACTCTTCTTATAAACACTAACAATGTGGTGCCAATCATTTAAGCTTATACTTTCCGGTTAACTGGCATAAGTATGTGTATTGTTAATGGCACCATCCTCTGCCAGCCTGTTATTACAACGAAAGGGAATAATAAAAGAAATAGCTTTTTCGTGTGAAAATACGTTGATGCACTGAAAAGAAAAGGGTAGTGCATGTAATAGGTGATTGTAACTCATAAAATTTGGTTGTTAAATGTTTTTATATTAACCGTAACTCACATTTTAAAGCACCTGGTCTGTTGTATTAACATGGTATCACATTTTAAAATGAAACAGGTTTAGTTATTGATTTGGACATAAATGTATGTAAAGGTTTCAAAAAATGCAAATTAAAAAGGATAAACGCATGAAAAATGATGATAAATGAAACCAAATATTTGATGAAGGGAGGATAGGGATAAGAACGCATGGTTTGTTAGTTTGATAGTTCGTGGTTACATAGTTTACTCGTCAATCGGTTGGTGGCATTGCTATTGCACGGTGTATTTCTTTCCAGGTAATTTTATGGTGTTTTAGTTTGTTTCATTTGTTCCAGGTTGTTTTACTTAGTCTTTGCAAGAAAACGCCAAATACTGCGTTATTCTTGCCTTGAAA
>CAZWGG010000980.1:0-1942 GCA_964633305.1 uncultured Bacteroidales bacterium | reverse complement strand
CTTGATATTAATTTAAACGAAATACCTGAGAAAGATATCATAAAAATCCTTTTTAGTGAAAACCCTGGTCTGATCTTGCAAGTAAAAGAAAAGGAATTATCGGTTGTTGAAGACCTGTTTAGAAGAAACAACCTAAATTACTATCGTATTGGAAAACTATCAGATAAATGTCAATTAAAGATTACAAAAGATAACAAAGATTTTAATTTTGATATTGACAAATTAAGGGATATATGGTATAAAACATCATATTTACTCGATTGTAACCAATGTGGGCCAGATTTGGCTTTAAAAAGATTTGAAAATTATAAAAAACAACCACTACAATTTGTATTTAACCCAAATTTTACGGGCAAAGCAACTAATCTGGGTATAGACTTAAAGCGCAGGGGCACAACAGGAATAAAAGGAGCAATTATTCGTGAAAAAGGAGTGAATGGCGACCGTGAAATGGCTTATGCAATGTACCTTGCAGGTATAGATGTTAAGGACGTACATATGACTGACCTGATATCCGGCAGAGAAACCCTGGAAGATAGTAACATAATTGTTTTTGTCGGAGGATTTTCCAATTCTGATGTACTGGGCAGTGCAAAAGGCTGGGCAGGGGCATTCTTATACAATTCTAAAGCAAAAGAGGCCCTTGATAAGTTTTATTCCAGGAAAGATACTTTGAGCCTAGGAATATGCAATGGCTGCCAGTTGATGGTTGAATTAGGCCTGGTAACTCCGGAACATGATGAAAAACCTAAGATGTTATTCAACGATTCTCGTAAGTTTGAATCTATGTTTCTGAATGTTACCATACTGGAAAACAACTCCGTAATGCTTTCGTCGCTTTCCGGTTCAAGACTTGGAATATGGGTAGCTCATGGTGAAGGTAAGTTTTTCCTTCCGTATGAAGAAAATAGGTATCATATACCTGTAAAATACGCGTATGATGAATACCCCGGAAATCCTAACGGATCTGCTTTTTCTGCTGCAGGATTATGTTCTTCCGATGGCAGGCACCTGGTGATGATGCCCCACCTGGAAAGATCAATATTCCCATGGAACTGGGCGTATTATCCTGAAGACAGAAAAAATGATGAGATAACTCCATGGGTAGAAGCTTTTGTTAATGCCAGGAAATGGATAATTGAAAAAACAAAATAGTGACAAAAATTTATTATGAATGATAATCTAAAAATATCAGGGACTTGGAACGGAGAACTCATTTATGGAGAGGAATATGGCCCTAAAATACATAATAATAAATTGTTTTTCAGGCTTGTACTTGAAGAAAATGACGGGGATATTACCGGTGAATGTATTGATGTGTCGGGAACAGGCGTAGTGAATGAACCCGCTACAATAAACGGGTTTATCGAAGATGATATGATTAGCTTTGTAAAACAGTACCCTGCATGTTATATACTAAATAAAGAGGGAAGCGTTGAAACCATCCCGGAAAAAGAACCGTTGGAAATGAATTATTCGGGTTTTTATAATAATGAAAATCAGTCTTTTGAAGGAGATTGGCACATGATAATTGAAATTAAACAATTAACCTTTGGCTATGCTGAACATGCTGTTTCAGGTACCTGGAGTATGAAAAAAGCAGATTGAATGGTTTTCTGAATATTATGATAGTAAACTATGAAATCATTTTTACTACAAGCTATTGTCAGATTAAAACTTTTTATAAGATATTTATTGACTATTTCGGGTTTTTTGTTTTTATTTTTTATACTCTTTGCATTCACATCCGGCCCCTTCCGGATGTATCACCGCTTAAGCACCAAAAATATCACTTTTGCTCATACACCTGACTTTATCGTCCTTTTAGGAGGTGCAGGAATGCCAAGTGAATCAAACCTTATGAGAGCATATTATACTGCCGAAACAAGTAAAAAATATCCCAATTCAAAAATTATTATAGCATTACCGGGAGATACCTCAG
>CAZWGG010000979.1:0-1944 GCA_964633305.1 uncultured Bacteroidales bacterium | reverse complement strand
CCCTGACAGTTCTTTGAAAAAAATATGGCTTCCCCTGCAGTAAGCGATATTAAAGAGGTATCAAAAACCCCGTGTAAGATGGTACGATTATGGAGCTCGAATGTATGACCCGCAAATTGGACGGTTTCATACGATGGATCCGTTAGCAGAAGCAACTTTTGAATTCTCACCTTACATTTATGCAGGAAATTGTCCTTCCCATATTATTGACCATAATGGGATGTATAGTTCCGTTGATGAAATGATTCAAGAAGCATGGGATTTAACGCCTTCTGGAGCAACTGGGACATTTCATTATAATAACGGTAAAATGACCGATTATACGATAGTACATGATGCAATGCAGGATATTTTCAATGAACTATTATATGAAGAAGCAAAAGAACAATATGATTTAGATAAGAAACAAGACGGTTCATATCCTGGATGGTTACCAGTGGAACAGAGAGAAATAAAAACAGAAAAGCTATCACCTATTTTCCAAACTGTAATAATAATTGGAGGTTTTAGTGTTAAAGTAAATATTGAATACATTGCATATAAGTATGCAAAAGTTACTGAAGCTAAAAGTTATGGACCTCAATATTCGCCAAGTGCTATTCAATCTGGCTATGAAGTAATTAGGGTTAAAGGATCCGATGGGAAAGTAAAGGCAGTAATTTATGTTGATCCTGATCCTAAGAATCAAAAAAAATATGATCTTGGGAAAATATATCCAACATTCAAAGGATATATGGATGCATCAAAAGATGAGAGTGAAGCTTATTACAACTATTATAAGAAAAAATTAGAGGAACATATTAAAAAATACAATTTAGATGAAGATAAATATAGTGTTGAATAAGAAAAATATTCTTGTATTTACCTTTTTTATATTAGCAGGTTTATTTATTATCTTCAAAATTTCGAATTATTTTAAAAAAATTAATTCATACAAAAATGAACATCTATATAGTTATTTATATTTTTCTTTACAAGAGTATTTTGAAGATTATGGTTATTATCCTAAAACCATAGAAAAATTTAATTCTTATGCAAAGAAAGAGTATGAAACTAATTTTATTAAGCAAACTACAAAACATTTAAGTCTATCAATATATTCTGATTCGGTAGATAATACTTATAGTATTCGAGATAAAGGTTTTGGTTTTTTATTTTCCTCAAATGCCGTAAAAAAAATTAACGAATTAAGAATATATGACGCATTCTTCTATATTGGACAAGTTGAACTTTTTTCAGACACTTTGTTTAGTAAGTATAGATTTAAAAAAATTAAAAACCCTATTTTTTTAAAGGATAATGAATCGATTTCAATAGATACAACATTTAATTTATATAAGTTATTATCAGGATACCATAATGAATATTTTCCAGAAAAAAATAAACTTGTATGGATACCTGGTACTATTAAAAGAAAACAAGTAATAGTTTGTTTCTCTAAGTTTAATGATTATAAACCAAAAGTTTTATATAGTGAAATAGAGAATGTTAATAAGTATAATATATTCTTTAATATATTACAGAAAAAACTTAGCAATTATGATGATAAAATAGATAAAGCAATTATACCTATTTTTATTCCAGTTGAAGGCGAATTATTACCAGCGAATTAGTTACCCAGGCTAGTCCCAGCTTACCAACGAAGTAAAAACATAAAAAAATAAGGCTGGAGCGAGCTTTTTCAGCTCGTTCCATTTTCTCTGTTTATGGAATACCGGCTTTTTACCTGTTTAGGCTTTGAATTGTGCCTTTTTGTTTTATAAGACATTGTTATACAATGGAATATAATTTTACCTGGGTACTAACCCATGCAAAAGCAGGCAATAAAAAACCCGGAATCTTGTCCGGGTCGTAAGCAGATATCCCTAATGTTCTCAAGCTCTTTTTATGTATCCGTCCTACCAAGTAGGTCATAGAAAATCCTATACGGGATCATATTTTTGT
>CAZWGG010000978.1:0-1947 GCA_964633305.1 uncultured Bacteroidales bacterium | reverse complement strand
AATTGCCATCATATGACCGGGCCCTGTATTCAAGCCTGGTTTCCTGGCAATGGGATTTAATAAAAGTTTTAATATTTTTAGCCGTACTTACCTTATCATAAGGATGTATGACTTCATTCCAGAAAAAATCATGCTTGGGTAAGTTGTGAAATTTATATGCTAAAAATGAATAAAGGCTTGGATAATGAATAATAATCGGATCACTTGTTGAATAGTTAAAAATAACAAGAGGTGTTTCAGAAAGTGAGTTTTTACCTGGTAATATTGTATGTTCACTTAATTTACCAGTATTTATCATCTTTTTATTCTTGATTTACTCGATTTGGTTACATTTGTTACTATGGAGCGCCTGCCTGAAAACTAATCTTTTTCCGGAAGTGGCCGCAAGAAAGCTTCAAGTGCAAGGCTTGCGAACTTAGCGAAACGATTTCTTGAGCGATAGCGAAAAACCCCGAAAAATGGGAGTTTACTCATCGTAAATGACCAGTTTTCGGGCGAGTATAACGCAGCAATTGGAGCTTTCTTGCAGCCACTATGTATAATCCTTAAATTTAATAAAAAAAGGTGAATGAAGTACAATCACCTTTTTTGCATACAACATTAGATAAAGATACTTTTACAAAGTATTAGGCAGAATTTCTAAGTCGGTTGCCGTCTTTATCAAAATATAAAGTGTGTTTTTTATTACCTTTTTTCACAATTACACTATAATGAGAAGTATTATTTTCTGCATTTTTGATTAAAAACCTGTCTCCAATAATATTATAATTCTTATATTCGCTATGCTCTACAGCATTAACTATTTGAGAGGGTAATTTAATGTTTTTAAGTACTTCTTTTGAACGTATTAACTTCCCATCTTTTGTAAAAACTGCATCGATTCTACTTCCCTTAGCAGTTTTAAGTTGAACATCATATAGTTCTGGCTGTGAATTACTTGACATATTATTCTTGTCATTTTTAAACGCCCAGCCATATTCCTTAAAAACATACGGGAAAGAATACCACTGGATCGGTGTGCCATTTTTAAAACTTTTGTCCACTGCATTTTTAAGAGCAGCAGGAATCTCATTGCTTTTCAAAACGAGTTCATTTTCAACTATTTCATCTTCTTCAGTATTTTCTACCTGGGAAAATACAGGAGATACGATTAATAGTAATATCATTACGGTGTTAAATATTGTTTTCATTTTATTAAAATTTTTAAGTTAATATAAAGTATTTTATTATAATGTGGTTCAACCTATCTCATAGTCATATTAATTCCTCTATATTGAAATATTTTACTAAAATTAAGACACAAATGGTTTTTTTGATAAAGGAGCGTTTCAGACAACTCTCTCTAATTCAGATCATACAAAATGGAGGAGGTAAATCCAAATTACAAATGATTAAGTGACTAAGAATTATCTTGTTTGTAAATTTTGACGTCAAATACCAAGTTTTACAAAAAGTCAGACCAGGAATGAGTTCGTTAAAAATGTCACGTTTACTTTTTTTAATTTTGGAATAAATAGTAAAAAAATCCCTATTTTCAGGAAGTTCCCCATAACAATTGGATTCACTTACTTTATTAAAAAAAATGGCCCTGTATTGAAATTTAAATTGTGTTGAATCTTGATGTACGCGTATATAATGTAAAACTTGATATGTATCGAATATTAAAATTCCAAAAAAAGATAAAAAAGCAATAACCGTTATTTTATTTTTTACTGGCATGAATATAAAATTCAATTTTAATCTTCAAACAAATTTAATTCAAAAAATTATTCAATTTTTTTATTTAACATATTTTAACACAGTAGATTAGTTAATATGTCCGTAATCAATATCAATAAGTCATGATTGAATCAATTATGATATTGAATTGAATGATTTCATTGCTTTGTTATTTACTTTTAATTAGTCTTTGCAAGAAAACGCCAAATACTGCGTTATTCTTGCCTT
>CAZWGG010000977.1:0-1949 GCA_964633305.1 uncultured Bacteroidales bacterium | reverse complement strand
GATAACGCTAATGTTCATTTGATTTCAAAATTAGAATATTTCTTTCAAAATTAAGTATCCGGATGTCGAAATGTTATATGGGCAACAAACGGCTGATTGATATAAATTCACTTACGGATATTTTATATGTGAATCTAACATATCAGTTTAAATCAGAAGATTGTTATCTTGGAGGGCAGCAATTATTTATCAGTAATTTAGCATGTAAGCGCTAATCCGGATTAATATTATTTAGCTGCCAATACATGCTAATAGTCTTTCACACAACGAACAGACAGACAGTTATATTTGGGCATCAGGGGATTAAACACTCCTCCTCCGGCCATGTAATCTATGTATATACAAAACGCCTCATAACCATATTCTTTTGTTAACCACCAGTAACCTCTTTCACCCATATAACGGTATGTTTCAAACCAGTAGGCTCCTCCCGGCAATGCTGTAAAACCTGTTGAGTTGGTGGCATCCGAGTTGGGTTCTTTCCAATGCACTGTACCGATCTCTTTATAATCACCACCGTTGCCATCAGACCTGATGCGTTCATCGAATATTGGTACATGCCAGCCAACGGGTGCAAGTTTACCGGTATTAACTGCATACCAGTTATATAAAGCGCCATATATTTCTTTGTTGCTCTCATCATTTCCATACCAGCAATAGATAGGATCAGCGCCACCAGCGCTATTTGGTTGATAAGCTATGGGAGTTCCGTCATTATAGCGGGTAACTTTCAGGTTTTCAACAGTCCAGGTGTTAGAGCCCATAGTTACGGTATGATAAACATTGCCCTCAATATCTACCATGCCCTCCAGCGTTGTAAATGTTTTCATGTCTCCGTAGGCGGTTCCATTCTTGTTTGTAGCATAGGCTTTTACATAATATGTTGTATCAGGGTCCAACCCGGTGAGGGTACTTATAAAACTACCCATATCTGTACCGTCAAAAGTAGTATCATCGGTAATGGTAGGGTCGGGGCTGCTACTCCAGCATACTCCCCTGGCTGTAACCAAAGATCCTTTGCTGGAGGTAATGGTGCCGCCACACACAGCAGAAGTAACATCTATGTTGCTCACCTCGGCGGAAGTTATTACAGGAATATCCGTTTCCTCCTTTTTACATCCGGGGGTTAATACAAAAAGAACTGCAAGCCCTGTAAGCATGATGACATTTAACTTTAATCTGCTGGATTTCATATTGACCTCCTTTTTTGGACTTATTATACGCCGCCTATTCGATAATGTTGGGAATCTTCCGGTTAAACTTTATCCTTGTATTTTTAAATGTACCCATAATGTAACTTCAAATCAATCTTGTTGTAAATCGAAATTAGTAGCGCAGCGTATGGTTTTTTCATTCTATTCGTTGTATTGATAAAAATATTAGTTGCCTTTGGATTTAACAGGGGCAATCACATATATTGAATTATTAAACTAAGAGAAATGCCTGACAAACCTGTACGCACAAGGTTTATCAGGCAGTGAGATATCCTGTCTTGCTGACACCTTATGTTACTGGTGCAACAACATTTGGCGTGATTGGCTGACTATTTTTCCACCGTTATTTATTTCCATTCTGCATATATACATACCGGAAGCTAGACGTACGTTGTTATCGTTGCATCCATTCCAGCTTATTTCAAAGGTACCCGTAGATTGATGCTGATTGATGAGCGTACGAACTTTTTCACCCTTCAGATTGTAAATGTTCAGCCTTATATCGGCAGAAGTCTGTAGTGAGTAGCTTATGGTAGTTGATGCATTAAAGGGATTGGGATAATTTGCCTTAAGTGTAAATTTGTTGTCGTTTTCACTTAAGTTTTTCGCAAAACCTGTAACAATTGGAGGATCTTGATTTATTACCTGAATTAATTCAATTCCATTACCTGTACCCAAGTTGCGGGTGTACTTTTTGTCTGTAGCATTGTTCCAGTGCTCGTGAACGCCCAAACT
>CAZWGG010000976.1:0-1950 GCA_964633305.1 uncultured Bacteroidales bacterium | reverse complement strand
TTGTATTACCTTTTGAAGCAATTGCTTTTGAACAACATAAAAAAATTGAACTTTCAATTCGGGAAAATATTACATTAAATGGGAACGAAGAATATATTCGAAAAATGATTGAGGCTTTAATGGATAATGCCATAAAATACTCCATTGAAAAAAGTGATATCAATGTTTCATTATACATAAAAGGATCAAAAAAGATATTAGATATATACAATAAAGGTGAAAAAATAAGTAATGAGGATAAATGCAGACTATTTGATCGTTTTTATCGTGTTGACTCTTCTCGCTCTAGAGAAACAGGTGGATATGGTATTGGTTTATCTATTGTGAAAAATATTGTGGATATGCATAATGGTAAAATTGATATTTTAACTGATAAAGAAGGTGTTATGTTTAGAATAATATTGATATGAAAATTAAAGAAAAACACACTTTTTATATGTCTATTTTGATGGGACTACTTCACCATTGTGTATACTTTCGTTTTTAGTTATATTTACTGAATTACAATCTGGACAATTCATAGTGGGTCTCCTAGTTTATCTATTTTGAATAAAATATATCGATTATCCCTATTATTATAAATTATAAAATTTTAACTACTTATTTAGCACTACCAGTTATATTAATAGATGCCTGTATAAAAAAATAAAAAATTTAAATTAACAAAACAAAATAAGTTTTTTGTTAACAATTTGTTCATATTTTTGTGAGGTTTATGTTAGCTTGAAGTTTTAAAATATAAATATCAGAGTGAAAGGAGGTAAACAATACATTAATATGAGCTTAAATGTAATATGAATTGATGCTGTATATCTAAATTAGTAATAAGTTGAAGTAAGTGATTCCTATTAATTCAAATTCAAAAATAGTACTTTGAATGACAGAATTATTAGGAAAACAAAAAAAATATGAGGTGATATTATGAATTTAAAACGAGGATTAGTAGTATTAGGATTGTCAGCAATATTGTTGGTAGTAACTTCAGCATCAGCTTTTGCTGCAACTGATAGTGAGACAGCAAAAAGTGAAAAGAAAGGAAAGGTTGGTCGTGAATTAAAACTTGATGAAGAAAAATTAGCAGAAATGGCAGAAAAGAAAGGCATAACTATTGATGAACTTAAAGAAAAACTTGCAAATAAAAAAGGTATGAAAAAAGATAGAGATAGACAAAGAGGAAAAGGCGATTTTCTTAAAGAAATACCTGATGAAAAATTAGTAGAAATGGCAGAAGAAAAAGGTATAACTGTTGATGAGCTAAAAAAAGAAATAGAAACTAAAAAAGAAGAAAAACTAAAAGAAATGGCAGAAAATAAGAGTATAACTGTTGATGAACTGAAAAAGCAACTTGAAGAAAAGAAAGTTGAAAAAGAGGAAAAATTGGAGGAAAAAGCAAAAGAAGCTGGTATGACAGTTGAAGAGTATAAGAAAGAAATGAAAAACAAAGAATCTGATAGACCTGGAAAAAGTGAAAGTAAGGTTAATAAATCTGATAAAGAAAAAAAGAAGAATGATAAAAATTAATTAAATCATTTTAAATCGTAGTAAAATTTTGTTAATAATTGATATTGGTATACTTTTAGCAAAGGAGGAATATTGATTTACTCCTTTGTTCTTAGGTATATGCTATTTATGATAATTAGGGGATGAATACGATGGAATATAAATATAATAAGAAAAAATCTTTATTCAAAGTTTATAAAAAAAAGATTATTATTGGCATAATTGTGATTGCTGTATTACTATCAGCTATTACAGTTAATAAGGTCTTTATGTCAGAGAAAGTTGAAACTGCTGGGCAAATTTCCGAACAAAAAGTAAAACAAGGTGATATTAAAGTAAGCTATATTGTAGATGGAAGTGTGAGTTTACCTATAGAAAGTGTTAATTTTGAAGTTTCAGGTACAATTGAAACAATAAATGTTAAACCAGGCCAATCTGTTAATGAAGGTG
>CAZWGG010000975.1:0-1950 GCA_964633305.1 uncultured Bacteroidales bacterium | reverse complement strand
TAAAAGAAAACTTAAGAGGTAGTAATCTCCGGGAAAATAATATTCAAGCTATAGTAGAAAGTTATTCTGATTTAATTGGGGTGTTTACTGACTTGTCGATAGATAATAGTAAAATTAAAAAAAGTTTGTCAGACAATCAACTTCATACGTTTAATGAATACTTTATCTCAAATATTGGAGCTTTTTTAACCTTTAGAATTCCAGATAAATTTGAAATTATATATAAGGGTCGTTCGTTAAATGAGCATTCTTTAGGACAAAGAGCATCTGCCTTAATTATTTTTTTACTCACATTAAAGGATAGTGATCTAATTATCATTGACCAACCAGAGGATGATTTAGACAACCAAACAATTTATAATGATGTCATTAAAGTATTGAAAGAATTAAAAAATACATCACAATTTGTATTTGCTACACATAATCCAAACATACCTGTTTTAGGTGATTGTGAACAGGTAATTTCTTGTACATATGACTCAAGTATTATTAAAACCAACTTAGGTAGTATTGATGACGAAACAATTCGTCAGAAGATAGTGAATATTATGGAAGGTGGTGAAGAAGCATTTAATAACAGAAAAAGAATTTACGAATTATGGACGCATTAGAATTATTAGATTTAATACAAAAAGGCGAATCCAGTGAAGTACAATTTAAAGTGCGTATTAATGATGCATACAAAGTAGGTACTGAAATGGTTGCATTTTCAAATTCAAAAGGAGGTATTATAGTTGTTGGAGTTGATGATAATACAGGAGATAGAAACGGACTTTCATTCAAAGAAATCCAGGAAACTAACCAACTTTTATCAAATGCAGCAACAAACAATGTAAATCCTCAACTATATATTGAAACAGAGACTGTTAATGTTGATGGAGATAATGTTATTATAGTTCGTATCCCAGAAGGTACCAGTAAACCTCATACAGACAATAAAGGTATTATATGGCTAAAAAACGGTTCGGATAAAAGAAAGGTTGTTGCAAGGGAGGAAATGGCTAGATTGCTTCAAAGTAGTGGTAATTTATATGCTGACGAAACAATCGTCAGCGGTACAACATTAAACGATATTGACGAAGAATTCTTTAAAAGTTTTATTAAAACAAAAACTAAGAAGTCATTTGAGGAATTAAAACAATCTTCATCTGAACTACTCACGAATATGGGTATGCTTAAAGGAATTAATTTAACTCTTGGTGGACTATTATTATTCGGGAAAAATCCGCAACAGTTTAAACCAACATTTACAATACAGTGTATTGCTATTGCAGGTAATGATATTAGTTCAAAAGAATTCAGAGATAAAGAGGACCCGTTTAATGGAAATCTTAAAGAACTATATGAAAAAACGCTCTCTTTTATTACACGAAACTTAAAAAAAGTTCAGAAGGACAAAGGTTTTAATTCGCAATCTGTTCTTGAAATACCAATAGAAACAATTGAGGAACTCCTTGTTAATACTTTAGTACATAGAGATTATTTTATTCATTCGAGCATTAAGGTTTTTATATTTGATAATAGAATTGAAATAATAAGTCCAGGAAAATTACCAAATACACTGACGATAGATAATATAAAAGCAGGAACTTCAATACCAAGAAATCCAATTCTTTTTTCAAATGTTAGATATATTCTCCCATTTGTGGGGGTTGGGAGTGGAATACCAAGGGCTTATGAGAATTCACCGGACCTTGATTTGAATAATGATACTGAAAGAGAATTATTCATTGCAAAAATTAACAGAAAGGATTAGTCCTTCCATGAAGTCATACACATTGCCAAGTCGCGCTAAAAGCCATCACCTCATGCCAAAACTTGTCAAAGAGTATGCCTTGCCAATGCAGATGAAAGAAAACAGCCAGCATACAATCGAGTAGGCAGCCGATAGGCCAGTAGCCTATCGGAGAACCTCTAATGTCGTTAAGTTAAGCAATCATAATCCTTTTT
>CAZWGG010000974.1:0-1954 GCA_964633305.1 uncultured Bacteroidales bacterium | reverse complement strand
AAAATAATAGGGTATTTTCCGCCTGTTTCCCGAATAAAATTAAACTGTGCCATTTTTAATGATACCAGGTATGTCTTTTGCTGTCCTTGCGATCCGGATTTTTTTATATTATGTTTTGACAGGTTAAGTACCAGATCATCTTTATGAGGGCCAACTGTTGTATATTGTAAATACTTATCTTTTTCCCTGGCTTGGGCTAGGAGATATGAATAGTTTCCTTCCGCTAATTGAGAAAGGTAAACTAATTCTACGTCTTCTCGATTCTCAGATATCGTATAGTAGTAGTTTTGAAAAATTGGCACAAGCCGCCCTGTAAAATCTTTTCTTGTATTATAAATAACCTCTCCAATCTGTATTAATTGTTCATCATACACATCAAGAGTATCTTCGTTAAATGCTTTAGTGTTAGAATCTTTTAATAACCTATTTCTTTGTGCAATAATTTTGTTATAATGAATAACCAAACTCAGATAATTCCTGTTGTATTGAGCAATGACACCATTCATAAATTTTCTGCGTTCTTCACTTCCGCTAAGAATTAAAGCAGTGTCAACAGGAGATATCATGACCAGGGGCAGCATACCAATATGATCCGATAGTTTAGAATATTCTTTTTTGTTTCGCTTAAAAATTTTTCTCTTACCATGCTGTAACCCGCAATATATTTCTTCCTTTTTATCTTGTATTAAAAAATCACCCTGAATAACTGCAAATTCCTTGTCATATAAAATATTTTCACTATCTATTGTATTAAAATAACTTTTACAAAGGCACAAATAATGAATAGCATCAAGTAAATTTGTCTTTCCAACACCATTATCTCCAACAATACAATTAATTTTAGGAGAGAAATCAAGTTCTAAATTTGTAAAATTTTTAAAATTAACAAGGGCAAGCTTTTTCAGAAACATTTACTTTTATTAAAATAGTTTAGCCAACATGTTAGTTGAATTAAAAAGAAAGCAGATATATACTTAAAAAAAGAACTGGCTTATGAATAAAACAACCAATTTTTCACCAAGTATAGCTGAAATAGCTTCAGGCTTGCATTTATTTGTATTTACAAATCCTGAGTTCTTTCAATGTAAATTCAATACAAAAATATACTATTTCAATTGATAACACTTCATAAATTATTAATGTTACTTTATATTTTTTATATGCATAAATTTCATAAAAATATTAAAAGAATTACATTTGCGTTCTGAATTTGTAAGTCGATTAAATAATTTTAACTGAAATGTCAAAGAAGAAACGAAATACTTCTGAAACCGGATTTGAAAGTGTTGAAAATGCATTAAGTAAAACCGAACAGTATATAGAAGATAATCAAAAAAGTTTAACGATAATTATTGCGGTAATAGCCGTAATAGTTGCAGTGTATCTTGGTTATAAACGGTTTTACCTTGTGCCGACTGAAAAGGAGGCACAGTCAGAAATGTTTATGGCCGAAAAATATTTTGAGATCGATTCCTTTCGTTTAGCTCTTGAAGGGGATGGAAGTTATTTTGGTTTTCTTGATATCATTGATGAATACGGCGTTACAAAAAGTGCTAACCTGGCATATTATTATGCCGGTATTAGTTATTTGCATCTTGGCGAGTATGAAGAAGCTATTGAATATTTGAAAAAGTTCGATGGAGATGATATCATTATTGGAACAATTGCATTAGGGGCAATAGGTGATGCATATACAGAGCTTGGAGAATTGGAAGAAGGATTATCTTTTTATCTTAAAGCAGCTGAAAGGAAGAAAAATAATTTTTCTACACCCATATATCTAAAGAAGGCAGGACTTGTATATGAAGAACTAGGCGATTATGGGAAGGCAATTGATCTTTACAAAAAAATACAAAAGGAGTATCCAAAATCAGCTGAAGCCAATGGGATTGAAAAAAATATTATAACTGCAGAGATTATGTTAAATCAATAGCAAACACTATTTTTTAATAGT
>CAZWGG010000973.1:0-1964 GCA_964633305.1 uncultured Bacteroidales bacterium | reverse complement strand
TTTTGCAATTTTTTCTTTTTGAAGAAAAATTTTTGAAGTTCGTTCAGTAACTTTCTCTTCCAGAATTCTCTTTTCATTTTTAAGCACATATTCACGTCTTTTAATATATATCCTTATAAGGACTAAGATCATAAAAATAGAAAATAAATAAAACCACCAGCGTTTCCATATTTGGGTTTTGATTTCAATATTTAATGCTAAAGGAGATTCGGTTTTTATCCCATCACTGCTTACTGCTTCTAATAAAAATGTGTACTTGCCATTAGTTATTCTATTGTAAATGGCATGAGTATTGTTTGTAAGTTCTGACCATTCATTAACTTCACCTAATAATTTGTGTCGGTAAGTAACTAATTCTGGTTCTTTAAGACATACTCCAATATATTCAAATCTGATTTTATACACGCCAGGCGGAAGTATTAAATTTTTGGAATAATCTATTTCTTCATCATTTACAAGGATACGGGTAAAACTTAAGATAGGAGGTCTTAAAAAAGGATATTCTTTAGAAGGATCATAGGTGAGTAACCCATTATTTGAACCAAAATATACAATCTTATTTCTATCTCTGAAAGCAGCATTGTTATGAAATTCATTGCTATTACTAATCCCTGCTGTCTCCTGGATTTGTTTTACGAAACCATCAGTTGTCCTAATTTTGCTTAAACCTTTCCTGTGTCCTGCCCAGATATGTTTATTATTATCGGAGATTAATGAGTAACAATAATTTGACAGTAATCCTTTTTGAGTAGTTATGTTAATTATAGAATCGGGGAGTAATACATAAACCCCATTTCCTTTGGTTCCCACCCAAATATTTCCAGTTATATCTTCTGCAATTGGACCTAAATTCATGTTACTTTTATCTAATGAAATTTCTATCTTTTCAACTTGATCATTTTGAATATTGCAAAGGGTGTTGCCAGGTGTTGAAACCCAAACTCTACCTTTGCTATCAATAAAAATGTGATTGATAAAATTATGTGGCAATCCTCCCTTGCTTATCGAATACCATTTTACAGTGTTTTGAGTTAATTCTACTTTGCATGCTCCTTTCCTGGTCCCAATCCACACCTGATTACCTATACCGGTTATTGAAGTAATCGAATTTTCGAGAGTTCCCCAACTAATAAAGTATTTACTAATATGATTAGTACTAATTTGTAAGCGGTATATACCGCTTTTTTCTGTTCCTATCCAGAGCTCATCTTCATTTATTGAATAAATTGCTGTAACTTTTTCATTGGGCAAACCATTTCTGTTATCAAAAAAAGCAATTTCATTCGATTTTCTTTGGTCAATTTTTAAAAGGCCTTTTTCTGTTCCAAGCCATTTATATTTATCATCGGCATAAATGGAGTAAATATTGTTTCCATACAAAGTATCATTAAAAGTAAATGTATTAAATATTTTTTGTGTTAACCGTGTTAGTCCTTTTCCATAATTACCTATCCAAATATTTCCCTCCCTGTCTTCAAAAGTTGTTTTATCATGGTTTGAAGCAAAACCATTTTCTTCATTAAAATCAGTAACTTTGAAGAAGTTATTGGCTGAAGAATAATTAAGTTTATGTATCCCATTACCAAAAGTACTTATCCATAAATTTAACCGGCTATCTTCAATAATACTTTGTACCCCACTTATATTATCAATTAATCCTAAACCAACTTTAGTCACTTCGAGATTATTTTTTGTAGGAACTAGTTTGAAAATTCCATCATTTTCGGTAGCTATGTAAAATCCCTTCTTATTTTTCATTTTAATTATGTCCTGAACTTTTGATCTAGGAATGGCATCTACTTTATTAAAACTTACTGCATAACCATTATCATTTAGTATACAATGATACAAGCCATTGATAGAACCAATTAGCAATTCATTATTTCCAATAAACTGAAAAGAAAAAACAGGGACATGATTTTCAAATGTAACTTTTGATTCTATCTCAAATTGTTTATTAATAA
>CAZWGG010000972.1:0-1965 GCA_964633305.1 uncultured Bacteroidales bacterium | reverse complement strand
TTACCAAATGTTCCAACAAAATTAGTTAGTGTAACACTTCCTACTGTTATATAATCTATAGTTTGATTATTTGCCTTTATTGTAAATACCCGGTTTTGTGATGACCGGCTCATAACATTAGTTTTTAATTTAACCGGTGAAGAACTATCCAGGTTCGGAAAATTGAAAGTTGTATCAAATGATACAGAGTTATCTAGCTTTTCGCCAAACCATTCTCTACCTGATTCAATTACATTATACAAATTTTTTTCATGGAATCCATAGGCATTAAAACCCGTAACAATATTATTTGCGGGAGTATTAACATCATCTTCCAATTCAATTTTTTTACCCGGTCCCAATGATGAAGTCAGAAAATAGCAGGTATAATTCGAATAATCGTTCAACGTGTGTAAAAACATTCCGTCCAATGTATCATATTCCCAGTTAACTACTCCCTGCCCATAAAAAAGAATATAATCGCCATTATTAAATATATCATCGGCACCTTTTTCCATATAAATTGCATTTTCCTGCAAATCGTCAACTCTTGGCAAATAATTCATTAACGGGACCATACGGCCTCCATTTCCATATACCCTGATATTTGCAGGATTTGAGATACCTATCTCAACCAAATCAGTATATGTTAATTTATATATACCGCTTTTTATAATTTTAATCTTAAACCATTCTCCTGTTTTCAAAACCGATGATTCCTGAAATGATAAACCCGAAAATGTATTGGCAGTGGACTTTGTTGACCGTTGTGTTGAAGGCACAGTTTTTATTGAAAAAGAAGTTAATTTTTCGATCTGTGAAGTTATCGAATCTCGTTTAAGAGGAAGTAAACTAAGTTGTACATAAGGTCTCTTCTGTTGGTAAACAATGCGCGTGTTCCAGGTTATCTTATTTGGTATATCTTCCACACATAAAACATTTTTTAACTTTCCAGAAGGTATAGGTTCGAAAACAAAATTATCAAGAAATAAATCGGGAGTTGAATAATAATTATCTGACATTATCAGTTCATTATAATAAGGAAAAAGAGTTTCTGAATTTTCATAAACTGCATTTTCAAAATATAAGTATTGATTTTTGGTTGATATGTTTTTTTCTTTTTCAATATACGCATCAATACATTTGTTCTCTTGCCAAAAAATCTTCCTAATTTGGGTATCTTCCTGGGCAAATCCAACAGATGAAAATGTTGCTAACAAAATAAGAAGATACTTCATTAATATAATATTTATTAATTTTCCCATGAAATTAGAAAAATATGTTCAATGTTATTGTTTATTTTGACTTGATGAATATATATAATTATGTATAATGAACGGATTTCTAAAGTAATTATTACAGCTTTCATTTTTTTAACAAAAATTTTACATAGAAGTTAAGAAATGAAGATATTAATGATAATACTATCAATGATTTTGTCCTACACTCTAATTGGACAAGACCCTCATTTTTCAAATTTATCATCAACAATGCAATATACTAATCCGGCGTTTATTGGAAGCTTATCTTCTCCCCAGTTTAGTGCAACGTATCGAAATCAATGGCCAGCTCTCTCATCAACCTTTGTAACTTACTGTGCTTCATATACTCACCCTGTTCAAAGTATGAACAGTTCGTTTGGGTTGAACATTATTCAGGATATACAGGGCAGCGGGGCAATCAGACAAACATCTTTTGACGGAATATATGCTTATCGGTTTCAGGTTTCCAGGTATGTCAAAGTGGCAGCTGGTCTTCGTCTTTCTTATAACAAACAATATGTGAATATAAGCCGGCTGGTATTTGAATCGGACCTAACTGGGGGTTCGGGAGGATCAGATTATTTAGGCATGGAAGATAATAAAGCTGGTTATGCTGATTTTTCATTTGGCCTGATATCTACGTTAAATAATAATTATTATGCAGGAATTACTGCCCATCATATTACTAATCCGGTCAAAAACCAGGTTAACCAAGAAACAAAAG
>CAZWGG010000971.1:0-1965 GCA_964633305.1 uncultured Bacteroidales bacterium | reverse complement strand
CAATATCAACCCCAATTATTGTAAATAATAAAATTATTGCTGCAGGATATGGAGGAATTTATCTATTTAAATTCAATAAAAATTTAAATTTTGATGTTATTGATAAATTCAACTCTACTTTCGAGTCTACTCCTATTGTTCACAGCAAAAAAATATATATAGCTTCACGTGATGGTTATTTTTATTGTTTAGGTAATGAAAACTAAAATTATGGTTTATTTGTATTTATTTATTAATTTAGATTACTCGTTTAAAATTAGAATGTTATGCCTTATAAAGAAACTAAGGTAGAAAAACTCTACTATTCAATAGGAGAAGTTGCCAAAATTTTCAATGTTAATACTTCATTAATTCGTTTTTGGGAAAAAGAATTTGATATTATTAAACCGAAAAAAAACAAAAAGGGAAATAGGTTCTTTACAAAACAGGATATTGATAATTTTCATTTAATATATCACCTGGTAAAAGAAAAAGGGATGACTTTGATAGGTGCCAAGAAAAAACTTAAAGACAATAAAGAAGATACGCTAAATAATTTCGAAGTAATAAAATCACTTTCTGAAATAAAAAACTTGCTACTAGAAATAAAAGAATCTCTCTAAAATTCTTTTATCTTAAAATAAATACAAACTATTTCTTAACAAATTATTTAATACAAATGAAATTACATGAGATTGTCTCATTTCTTGAAACATTTGCTCCTACTACCTATCAAGAATCCTACGATAATTCGGGCCTTCTGTTAGGAGATATACAACAGGAAATTACAGGGATACTTTTAACGATTGACATAACCGAAGAAGTAATAAACGAAGCCATTACAAAAAATGTAAATCTAGTTTTGTCACATCATCCGTTAATATTTAATGCAATAAAAAGAATTACCGGGAAAACATACGTTGAACGGTCAATTATAAAGGCAATTAAAAATAATATTGCCATATATGCCGCACATACAAATTTTGATAGTATTAAAAATGGTGTAAATAAAAAAATTTGCGAAAAGCTTGATTTAATCAATTGTCGTATTTTAGCCCCCCTTGAAGGAGCATTAAGAAAACTGGTTACCTTTGTCCCTAAAGACTATACAGATAAAGTAAGGATGGCGATATTTAATGCTGGGGCTGGAACAATTGGAGAATATGACCAATGCAGTTACAACATTGAAGGAGTAGGCACTTTCAGGGGATCGGATAAAACAAATCCGTTTTGTGGCGAAAAAGGCAAACTGAGTTTTGAGAAAGAAACACGTATTGAAACAATCTTTCCTAAAGTATTACAATCGAAAATCATAAAATCAATGATTGAAGCACACCCGTACGAAGAAGTTGCATATGATATTTATCCGCTTGATAACACCTATCAAAAGGTGGGCTTGGGAATGTTAGGCGAAATTAATGAGCCTGTTGATGAAAAAAGTTTTCTACATAAGATTAAAAAAACATTCAATGTCAAAGTTGTTAAACATTCAATTTTACTTAACTCAAAAATTAAAAAAGTTGCTGTTTGTGGAGGAGGTGGTTCATTTTTAATAAAAAAAGCAATTCAAGAAGGAGCAGATATATTTATTACGGGTGAAATAAAATATCACCAGTTTTTTGAAGCCGAACAAAGAATAGTTCTCGCAGATATTGGACATTTTGAAAGCGAACAGTTTACAAAAGACATTTTTTATGAATTACTTATAAAAAAATTCCCTAAATTTGCGGTTCATTTTTCAGAAACAAATACAAATCCGATAAATTATTTATGATCTATGGCAGAAGAAAAAATTAAGACTCCTGAAGTAACAGACATCTCAGTAGAAGAAAAATTAAGAGCTTTATATAAACTTCAAAAAGTAAATTCCGAGGTTGATAAAATCAGAACTTTGCGTGGCGAATTACCTCTTGAAGTACAGGATTTGGAAGATGAAATTGCAGGTCTTGAGACACGAATAGAAAAGCTACAGGAAGAAGTTAAAGC
>CAZWGG010000970.1:0-1971 GCA_964633305.1 uncultured Bacteroidales bacterium | reverse complement strand
TTATTAAAAATCATATAATTTTATATTTTGGGACATTCAAACAAAATTTGTTATTTTAGGTTTATTAGTTTGCATAAGAAGTTACACTTTAGATTACAAAAATAATAGCATTCCTAAAAACTGCCGCTATGAGAAAACATTTTACTCTATTTACATTAGTTTTCATTTTAATTGCAGGAATGAGTTTTGGACAAGCTTCCAAGCCTTTTCCCCAAAATGTGGAATATCCTCATGGTTATAAAGCATCCACCGTTTCATCAAGTATAGCCGAAGCTGCGTACAATAGTTTGAAAGCCTCATTGATGGTAACTTGTGACGGAGGATACCGTATTATTGTGACAGAATACCCGGAGAGAACAAGAGTTGAAGCAATAGGATTTAGCATGCTTTTAACCGCTTACTATGGTGATAAAGATAGGTTTGACGGATTATATTCTTTTTATAAGCAAAAGCGAAGGGCAAATGCGAATAATATGATGGCATGGGAAGTTACCTGCGATAGTGTTTTAGATCCCGGAAGTGCTACAGACGGTGATATAGATGTTGCCTTTTCGCTTATTATTGCGAATGACCAATGGGGTGGAAACTATCTTGACGAAGCTAAAAATGTTATAGGGGTAATTAAAAACAGTGTAGTAATAACTTGCGATAAACTTTTGGCATTGGCGCCCGGGTATTCAATCCAAAGCTCAGGTGGAATTTGGGGAGGATGCAGTTTAACCGACATCCAATATTATACACCTGCATTTTTCAGGTCTTTTGCTCAAGTTACCGGTGATACAACCTGGAATAAATTAGCTGATGATACGTATACCATACTAAATGCTTCGGCCCATGAAACTACAGGACTGGTGCCTGACTGGCAAACAGTAAGTGGTACACCTAGTGGAGGTCCTGGAGGAGGAACTGCTCGTTTCGCGTATGATGCATGCAGGGTTCCCTGGCGTATTGCATTAGATTATTTGTGGTTTGGAAATTCGAAAGCAAAAGCATGGTGCACAAAAGTGTCAAATTGGGCCCAGGGTATTGGCCCTGCCAATATTAGGGACGGATATAATCTCGATGGTACTGAAAATAATTCAGGGTATCATAACAGTGCTTTTGTTGGGGGTTTTGCCGTTTCGGCTATGTGCAACAATCAGGCTGTAGCAAATGGTTTCGGAACAGAAATGGCCTCACTGAATGACTCGTATTGGTTTAACCTATGTACCCGAACCTTGTATTTATTTACAATGACAGGGAATTTCTGGGCTCCTGAAACTGTAAATAGCCTGGATGATAGAACAATTCAAGAAATTATAACACTATATCCAAACCCGGTAACAAATGGTTCATTTATGGTTGAAGGGGTTGAAGGAATTGATTTCATCAATGTACTCGATATATATGGGAAAGTTGTGAAAAGTGTGGCTGTCACCAGATCACCAAAAGTGGAAGTCAAACTGGATGTTATCCCAGGATTTTATGTTGTACAGTTTTTAAGTGGGAATAATTCTTCTTATAAATATACAATTGTTAATTAAAATTAGAGTATAATATTGAACCAGGTGGATAAAATTTTAGATTAAGAAAGATTCGAAGTTCCCATTGATTGATGGGAGTATTTTTGAAGAAAAGATCAAAAAGCTTACATGCCGAAATCTCTTGTATGCCCCTGCCCTCTTCCTTCTGGTAAAGGGAGCAGAATATCGAGCATATGCTCTTTTTTAACATCATATATACCAAAATATCTTCTCATTCCGCAAACAATATATCGACCGTTTGATGAAACATTAAGGGTTAAGGGTGGGTCACCTCGCCAAAAGGCATTACCTGTAAGACTAAAATCAGGGAGGGGATCAGGGAAAATGCGTATTTTTCTCCATACGGTTAAATCATCGGCATTAATAATTTCAAATTTAAAAGGTGTAGTAGCAACAGCCACATACGTTTTATTTTCAAACCTGAATACGGTGTGGTTTTGTATCCTAA
>CAZWGG010000969.1:0-1972 GCA_964633305.1 uncultured Bacteroidales bacterium | reverse complement strand
CTTTTTTTATTAGCATACAAAATCAGAAAACATCCTCAATTATCATCAGCCACCAGCTGGCTAAATTCCCTGGCCGCTACAGTAATATTATTTGCAACACTAGGTGCAGGTGGCATTGAAGGATTGCAGTGCATTCAATCTCCAAGTTTAGCTTTTGTTTTTTTACTTATAGGAATTGCTGTAAATATATTTCTAACGTTTACATCACGCATTCAGTTTTTAGCTACCTTCCATGTTATTCTTTCTTTAATAGCCTTTTATATCACGCCCCAAGAGCTAATATTTTTACCCATTTGTTCCTTAATTGCATTACTAGGTCTTTCTAAAGCTTACAAAGCAAAATGGAATCTACATCTATTTACAATCATTATTAGCTATACCATATTTCATGCCCATTGGCTATCTGCTTCGCATGACTTCTCCTCCACTCCTGGAATCTATTGGATATCCATATTCTGTTCATTAAGCATAAGCATTTTTACCGCTATGATTCATTATAGTAAAAAATATCAAACCTCCAAATTCGATATTTTCTCTTTAATTGTCCATGTTATGAACTGGAGTGTTTTAGGTTGGAATTTATTGTCTGTTGTTGAATTTTCAAGATACTCAACGTTTTCCCTTGGTTTGACATCAATTATCATTTTCGCATTAGCATTTACTGCAAAAAAACGAGGAATTTCCTGGCTCTATCAAACTGATATCATCATTGCTCAAATATTTATAATAATAACTATAGCTTCTTTATATCTCTTCCATGTCAAGCCTTACGATATCTTTCTTTTACTTTTTATACAGATACTGATTTTCAACAGTATATCAATGATAAAACAACAAAAAGTTTTCCTTAGATTTGGCTATGCAGCTCAAACTTTAATTATGCTAGCCCTATTTCTTTACGCAATAGACTTTCTATCTAGCGCTACAATATATTCACGTATGGCCTTTGTTATACGTCTTAGCATTATTTTCTTTTTAGGACTTTCAACCTATGTCATTACACATAAAAAACAATTCAGCATTGATACATTGCCTTTTATCATAAAAGGAGAAACTGATAGTAAATATCCGCTTTCCATTTTAGCCATTTTATCAACTATTTGCTTATTTTTTGTTTATTGTTATACATATAGCTTTTGGACCATAAATATAGGTATTTCTGCACTCATTATTGCTATGGGAATTTGGAGAAAGCGAAATGAAGATCTAACTTTGAATGTAATTTTTTTAGGAATATTAGGTTTTATTCACCTTTTCCATATGCGGTGGATAATAGCCTTTATCAATCATTCACATCCTTATTCGTATAATTATCTTACTTATTTTCTTCCTCTTATCGTTGTCGATATCTTTTTGATCTTTGGAAATTTCTTACATTTTTCTATTTGGAAAAAAAATATTCATAATTTTTTTATATATGCAATTGCCCTTCAAATTGGCATGATATTTCATGCCTTTGCTAAAGAAACAAGTCTTTTTATTACAGCCCCAATTTTAATAGGATTTTCTCTCATTTTTCTTGAATTTGGAAAATGGTGTGCAAAAAAATTCCCTAATCCTTTGAATTTGTTGTTACAAAAAGGTTGTATTATCGCAGGAATATTTTTTATCTTCGGCTTTCTCAATCAATATATTACTGTGCATCTTCAGGTAAATTATGCATGGAAAACTATACCCTTACGTTGGATTACAGATTTGCTTGGATTTTCCACTATTTATTATTGGATTTTTTACCTCCCGCCAAAAGAACAACTCTCTAAATTTACGAAAACGCTTTCTTCTTTCTTTATAGATATATTAATCGCTTTTACTTCACTTTGCGTTTTAGTTGAATTTTTCGAAATATGGAGACCCGCGCTATGGATGACCCTTTCTATCAACCTATTATTTGGAAGATTCTACTTCAAATGGCCTTATCGAATGTATATTTACTCTTGGGGATTTTTTATTGCTTCAGTTTTTCATATAGCTT
>CAZWGG010000968.1:0-1981 GCA_964633305.1 uncultured Bacteroidales bacterium | reverse complement strand
GGGCGGCGTGCCGATGGCGATAAAGATCACCTCGCACCCCTTGACAGCCGTCTCGATCTTGGCGGTGAATGTCAGGCGCCCCGCCCGGACGTTCTTCTTGACCAGCGCGTCCAACCCGGGCTCATAAAAAGGGACCTTGAGCTTCTTCAGGGCAGCGACCTTGGCCGTATCGTTGTCCACGCAGATGACCGTATGCCCCAACTCGGCAAAACAGGCGCCCGAGACCAGGCCCACGTATCCGGCTCCGATGATACCGACGTTCATATGAATCCTCCTACAACGACCTTGTCATCAAGAGTTCCAAAGTCCCAAGGTCCCAAAGTCCCAAGGTCTCAACGTCCCAAGGAGCTTTCAGCTGTCAGCTTTCAGCCGTCAGCCGCGTTGCCGGTTTTCTCAACCTGAACCTCAACCTTAACCTTCCTGGCCTTTCGCCCGGACTATCCTCTATCCTCAACCAGCGGAGTGAGACTTTTGACCAGGTCTAGAGTCTCACCCAGGGTCTCAACGTCCCAAGTCCCAACGTCCCAAGCAGCCTTCAGCCATCAGCTTTCAGCCGTCAGCTTATCTGACGACTGATGTCTGACGACTGACGACTTCTTAACTTTGCCTTGACCATTCTTTTTGTCAATTTTTCAGGGACGTGTTTTTGACGAACGGCCGGGTCGTGAGGACGGCCTCGAAGAGCCGTCCGTCCTCTCCCAGCAGGACCGTCTGGCCGGTCTCCAGCGTGACGTCCGCGAATCCCATCCCGATGCCGGCGCCGGCGTGGGGGGAGAAGGTGCCGCTGGTGATCGTGCCGATTTCTTTATTTTCGTGAAAGATCTTGTGGCCGTGCCGCGGTGCGCGCCGTGAACGGGACAGGAGAAAGACGCGCCGGCGCGAGACGCCTTCTTTCTTTTGCCGCAGCAGGGCCGGTTGGCCGGCGAATTCCTTAGTAAGGTCGCAGAACGCCTCCAGGCCCGCCTCCAGGGGTGTCGTCGTCTCGTCGATGTCCTGGCCGTACAGGCTGTAGCCCATCTCCAGGCGCAGGACGTCCCGTGCCCCGAGACCGGCGGGGCGCACGCGCGGATCGCTCACGAGCTGTTGCCAGAGTTCCGGTATCTTCTTCGAAGGCAGGTAGAGCTCGAACCCGAGCTCGCCGGTGTAGCCGGTGCGGCTCACGATCACCTCGTCTCCCAGCAGCCGCGTCTCTTTAAAGGTATAATACTCCAGCTCCGCGGCTTCGGGGAGCAGGCCCGTCAGCACCTCACGGCTCCGGGGTCCCTGCAGGTCGATCTTGCCGAGGCGGGCCGAGACATCCCGGAACCGCACCGACGCGGGCAGGCGCCCGGAAAAAAACTCTTTGTCTTTGTCGAGGGTCGCGGCGTTGACCACGATCATCCAGGCCGTTTCGGATCTCCGGTAGACGATGAGGTCGTCGATCACGCCGCCGTTCTCGTTCAAGATCGAGCCGTAGCGGCAGCCGCCGACGGCCAAAGTCGCCAGGCGCGACGTGATGCAGCGCTCTAAGCCCGGGAGGGCCTCTTTGCCTTCGACGGTGAACTCGCCCATGTGGCAGATGTCGAAACAGCAGGCGCTCCGGCGGGCCTGTTGCGCCTCGGCGAGGATCCCTTCATAGCGGATCGGCATGTCCCATCCCGCGAACGGCCCCATCTGGGCCGAGAGTTGCCGGTGGGCGTCGGTGAGCGGCGTGGTCTTGAGGGGGGAGGCGTCCGGTGTCATAGCGCTCGATACGGGGACATAAATAAAAAAACCTGGTCTATAGAAAACCCAGGCGGACGATTTTCTTTTGAGCTTTAAGACTTCCTCATGGTCGATTCCATGGAGCCAGAAGTCATCAGACCCGATTGTGTCATTATTATAACACAGACCCGGCAGGGTGAAAAACATTTTCGCATTCCGCGAATTTTTGATATCATGCCTTATGCCTCAGACCGACCTGCGCGTAAAATTGTTGGGCCGCACGCCACGGGCCGTGGCG
>CAZWGG010000967.1:0-1989 GCA_964633305.1 uncultured Bacteroidales bacterium | reverse complement strand
CCCAGACAAAAACCAGGAAATAATTAAGACATCAATATGCTTTTCAACCAGTAAATGATAAAAAATGAAACGTTATTTGCATGATTTTAACATAGCTATTGATTCTCTTTTAGATAATAAACTAAAGTCAATTCTAACGGCATTAGGTATAATTTTTGGTGTGGCTGCTGTTATAAGCATGCTTGCAATTGGAAGAGGGGCCAAAAAAGAAATACTTGATCAGATAAAACTTGTAGGTGTTAATAACATCGTTATCTCTCCCGTTGTTGAAGCGACCGAAGAAAATAAAAGCAAAGATGAAAAAACAAATGGGGGTAAGGAGAAAAAGAAATATTCACCAGGGCTAACGGTAGCTGATGTAAAAGCTATAAAAACCTATATACCTGCGGTGAAGAATATTAGCCCGGAAATTTCAATGAATTCATATGTGATTCAAAGCGGGGTAAGTGAATCTGCAAAAATTATTGGTGTTTCTGCACAATATTTCGACATATATAATTTAAAATTGCAACAAGGTAATGTTTTTAGCAACTATCAGGAAGAGAACGGATTACCGGTATGTGTGATAGGAGATAACCTGCGAGCAAAATTCTTTAGTAAAATAAATCCTATTAACCAATATATTAAGTTCGGATCTGTATGGCTTAAAGTAATAGGTGTCATTGAGAAAAGCAACATAAGTCTTACAAGTTTTAAAAATGCAGGAGTAAATGTATTTAACGATAACATATATGTACCGGTTAAAACCATGTTACTACGGTTCCAAAACCGTGCACTTGTTAATACCGGTAAACTAGCGCGAAGCGAAGCAATAGATTGGACAGGTAGAAGTATAAAACCTTCGGAAAACCTTCCCACTAACTACCATCAGTTAGATAATATTATTGTTCAGGCAATTAACTCTGACATGATGTCGTCAACAGCAGAAATAATAAGCCGGTTGCTTTTTAGAAAACACATGGAAGTTAAAGATTATGAAATTCGTCTTCCAGAGTTGGAACTCAGGCAAGAACAAAGGACCAAGGATATCTTTAATGTGGTGTTAGGGGCAATAGCAGGTATTGCATTAATTGTTGGTGGTATCGGTATAATGAATATCATGTTTGCATCGGTAATGGAAAGAATAAAAGAAATTGGCACACGGCTTGCCATTGGTGCTAAAAAAGCAGATATTATAGTACAGTTTTTATCGGAAGCGATTCTTATGAGTATAATCGGGGGGATATTAGGAGTAATTTTAGGTATTATTCTCGCAAAGCTCATAAATCAAGTATTTGATATTTTAACAATTGTAACTCCCTTTTCGGTGATTATTGCTTTTGGTGTATCTGCAACAATAGGTATTATTTTTGGATATTCCCCGGCTAAAAGGGCATCGGAAAAAGACCCGATAGAATCATTGCGACACGAATAATAGAAAACTTCACCCATGAAAATTTGTTTCTTCATTTTAAATATTTCAAAATTATGAAACGATTACCAATTCTGTTAATACTTCTTTTGTTTCTTTTTTTTCATTTTTCAGCATACCCGCAAGAAATTGTAAAACAGTTAACGCTTGATGAAGTTATTCAAATTGCACAGGAACAGTCTTTGCAGGCTATTATTGCCAAACAAAAATTCAAGGGAAGCTATTGGCAATACAGGACCCATATTGCCAAATACCGGCCCGGCTTAACATTGAATTCAACTGTTATGGATTTTAAACATTATATAGATATAACTAGCCAGAAGAATAATACTACTGGAAGGATAGAAAAATATTATGGTATAGACAAGTCAGTAACCTCATCTGCTGGTCTTGGATTAACTCAAAATATTGGATTAACAGGCGGCAGTATATCTCTCAACTCAGATATAGAACGATATGATGCGCTTGAAGGTGATTCTTCAGTTAAATTTAAAGCTCAACCAATAATCAGTATTGGGTTCAGTCAATCAATTAATGGATATAATTATTGCATCATGCTCTTTACCATTCTTAGGAAA
>CAZWGG010000966.1:0-1997 GCA_964633305.1 uncultured Bacteroidales bacterium | reverse complement strand
TGGCTGACAGGATTTCTAAAGGAATTGTGGATAGCGGCAACAGGTGCAGCACCATCGAGATGAAGCATGCAAATATTGACGAGATACCTGACTACGATTTAATGGGCATAGGCACCCCGACATTTTTTTATCGAGAACCAGTTAACGTTGGAGCTTTTATAAAAAAAATGCCTAAGCAGAACGGGAAGCACTGTTTCCTGTTCTGTTCTCACGGCAGCATAATGGGAAATACGTTATATTACATGCAAGAGCAATTGAAAGAGAAGGGGTATATAGTTATCGGCGCTTTTGATTCTTACGCCGATGCATCTCTTCAATTCTATCCCAAAGTCTGGCATACGGCCGGACATCCCGATGAGATAGAACTCAGCGAAGCCCAACAGTTTGGCCGAAGCATCTGCGATGTTAGCGCGAGGATTCAAAACGGAGAACAAAACTTAATGCCTGAATTTCAATTGATTGAAGACACATGGTGGGCCGAAGCTTCGAAAAAGATGACTCTGGAAGCATTACGCCAGGTTTTCCCGAAATTCTCCATCAATCAGGATAAATGCAGCCAGTGTTTAATATGCCAGGAAAATTGCCCGGTTAACGCCATCGATATGGAAGCCGATCCCCCAGAAATACAAAAGGAAGGATGCATTTTTTGTTTATACTGTGAAAAAGCGTGTCCTGAAGGTGCAATCGAAGGGGATTGGACATTGATTAAAAAAGTCACCAGAGGCAATTTAGAAAAGTATGTAGCCGCGTTAAAAGAAGCTGAAACGGAGGGAAAATTCAGACCACACTTGGACTATGAAAAAATAATATGAGGAAACTGACTCCTGAATTCTGGCTACTGGCTTCTGGGTAATTATCTTAATCCTATCTCATCAATTGATTGTGGATCTCAATAAGTGCCTCATTGATTCCGCCTTTGTACCGGGACTTCAGTTTATCCATGGCGTCCTCAACCTGCTGATGCACCCTTTGGTGCGCCATGTCCCTCACCCCGGCATAAAGTCCCATCAAACGCCCAACCTGATAGTGCAACCGCTTTTCCGGTTCCAGATCAAGATAACGATCAATGGCATCCAGCATTTGCTCTTTATCTTGAGGGAGTTGTCCTTCCACATCCTGGAGCATGTTACCGATATGGTCACTGGCTACGTAACTGTTGATACCTTCAAGATTTTCGATAAAGACCCGAATCTCTTCAACAACTTCATCAGGCGATCTGAGCTCAAAATCTCCGGACTCCACCCGTTGATAAAGGGGCAGGACTTGACCCACATGCAGTGTGCGCAACCTGATAAAATGGGGGTTGATGGCATTTAATACACGGGCCGATTCAACGGCGTGCTCCTTCCACATCCCTCGGCCCCCCAGGCCCGGCATGTAGTATTCGGATAATTCCATCCCGGCCTCCACCACGTTCCGTCCTCCCTTAATTTGACCATCGGCCGTGACGCCTTTTTTCATGAATTTAAGAACCTTGTCAGAGCCGCTTTCAAGACCCACGTGCACACGGTTCAGGCCGGCTGCCCTGATCCGTTTCAGTTCTTCCAGGCTTTTTCTGGCAACAGTCTGAGCACGGGAATAGGTGGTTATCCGAGTGATGCCGGGAATCTTCTCATTGAGATATTCAAGCATCGACACCAGGTTGTCAGCACTTAGGATAAGATTGTTGGCGTCTTGTAAAAAAACCGCGTTTGTGCCGTAATAGAGCCAGGCAACCACAGAGATAAAGCTCTGGTTGAGTCCAGACTGCTCAAAAAAATATCTTGCCACCTGCTCACTGACCTGGCCTGAGAAGCCCATCCTCCATGAGAGGCTCTTAACCGTGCTGATAATCTCCTTTACGGTGTCTATATCGGCCTTGACCTCGTCCACGCTCCGACGTTCAAACTTGGTGCCTTTATAGACCGAGCAGAATTGACATTTGTTCCAACTGCAGTTTCGTGTCACCCTCAGTAAGAGGCTTCGTGCTTCACTCGGTGGCCGAATGGGGCCTTGTT
>CAZWGG010000965.1:0-2002 GCA_964633305.1 uncultured Bacteroidales bacterium | reverse complement strand
ATCATCAGTTTTAAATAAAGGTACTGAGGTGCGTGTACTTTTTCCTATTTGAAAAATACTTTTAATCCCATTTTAATGTGGCTTTCATTCTGTATTTAAACTGGTAACTTAGTTTTGGTTGCATAATAAAATTATTTAACTATGAAAAAAATATTATTTGTAGCACTGGCTATGTTTATTTATTCAATGGCCTATTCACAGGATGAGGAAATACCCGAGAAAGTAGATAATGCCTTCAAGTTGAAATATCCAAAGGCAAAAAATGTTTACTGGTATTCAGAGGATAATAATTACAAAATTGAATTTGATGTCTTAGTAAACACGTATACAGCAATTTACTCGAAAGACGGAACATGGGTTGAAACAGCAAAAGTAATTTCAGATACAGATGTTCCAGGCAAGGTAATTTCAGCAATAAATAAAAAGTATCCTGAATGTGAAATCTCTTATGCTGAATATGTTGAGAATGGAAAAGGAGAGAAATATTACAGGATAAACAGTTATACGGAAGAAGCTGATTACATCATTAATGTAACCGGTGAAGGAACAATTTTAAGTGCAGACAAAAAAGCTTCCACTTATGATCCTAATGAAGGATAAAAAATATGTAGCTGAATGAATACTCACGTCTAATAGGGGAAAGTTTATGGAAATGATAAAAACACCAGTAATACCTGTATTGTTGATATTAATTTTATCATGTCAAAAATTACCCCAACCGGAAATGAGCAAAGCAAAAACAATATTAGATTCTGCCTGGGTTGAAGATTTACAGGAAAGTGATCGTGCTGATTTTCAAATTTTAAAAGATTCGATAAATATTGTTCTGGAAAGAATAGAAAACCAAAAATCAAAATTTGGTTTAAGAAAATACGACTATTACAAAGAACAGCTCAAAAGCCTGCTTGAAAAAGCTGAACAACTAATAGAAAACGGTAAAGAAAACAAGATTATTGAAAAATTGTCAAAAACCGAATCATAATTAGCAATTCTGTAATATACCCTGTTTCTTGAATAATAAAAAATGGCACAAAAAAGATTAACAAGACGAGTAATACGGGTTATTATCCTAATAATTTCATTAATTGTTTTGTTGATCATCATCATTGGAACGATAATCCCAACGCCCCCGATAGAAGAATTTAACACATATCACGAATTAATTAACAAACAGGGTAAAGAATTATATTTAAAGTATAAAGATACTTTTGCTGATGCTGAATTTTTTAGAAATGAAGCATTTAAAGAATGGCAAAATCAAAATACAAAATGCATTATAAAAAGAGATTATTCAGAATCAAAAAGAATGATACTTATGGCTATTTCCTTTGCCGAAGAAGCGGATAATAATATGAAAAACAATAAAAAAAATAATCCGGCTGATAATGCTTTATTTCATTTTAAACAAGAAGCATCAATTAAATACCCTGTTTGGAATAAATGGATACAGAAAGCTATATTATACTCAAAGGAAAAGAAAACAGTGGTTTTACTAGTAGACAAATTTATTCATAATTGTTTGGTAATTGAAAATGGGGTTGAGGTTGCTAATTTTCTTGTTGAAATAGATACTAATTACGTAATAGACAATTCGTACAAAGGTGGTCTTACATCTGTTGAAGGCTGCTACTATGTTACCAGTAAAAAAACCACCCCGGAGACCCCATTTTATAAATCGCTTTATTTAAACTATTTAAACAAAAAGGATAGCATACATTTAAAAAACACACATCATAACCCTGATATTCCGAATTTGAACATACTTACCGAAAGGATAAGCATACATGGTAAAGGAGACAAAGATTATAACCAGACAGATGGTAACATAGCCTTAGCTAATGAAGATATGGATAAATTATATGATTGGGTTAAAATAGGTACCAGGGTTATAATTGTTGGTTCAACCCGGGATATTACACGTAACATGGTCAAAAATGTTGATTAATTAGCCAGAAAACTCCTATTTTTTAAAGTCTTTGATAAGAAAACGTCAAAGACAAGG
>CAZWGG010000964.1:0-2005 GCA_964633305.1 uncultured Bacteroidales bacterium | reverse complement strand
TGATCCCAAGCGTCCTAATTTCGAACTTTTTAATCGAAGATTTGGATCGTTTAATGAGAGTTATTATCAAGCAATGATATTTCTAAAAAGCGTTTAAAACTTTGAAATAATTCTTCAAAATTAACCTCTATGTTGTACTCGTCAGCAAACCTTGGCAAATTCCCGGGAAAATGAAATAAGTTAGCAAACATGTTTATAGATTGTATTTTCCCCATTAGTGCATTACATAATATTGACGAAACATTTTTTCTTACACGTTCTTTACTGAAAGCCCTATATATTCCCATATCTGCGAATACGGAATAGTCTCCATTAGTATAGCCTGCAATGTCTTCCACTTTTAGTTTTTTCTCCTTAATAAATCCAATACTGTCAGAATCCAGAATCCCTTTAGCATATCTTTTTTCAACAGTTGTATAGTACCGGGATTCATCTTCGGGCTCAAATAAAGATAAAAGCCAACCTAATCGTTGTAATTCTTTTATGGAAGGATGATTTGCCGGAATTCTTATACGATATTTTAAAAACTTTAAAGTTTCTATTAGTTCTATTTTCCTGTTCGAACTTAGCACATTTTGAATATCCTTGAATTCAATCTCTTTGTTATAACTGTGCCATTTTAGGAGTTGCGAATTCATCGCATAATTAAAAAGATGGTCAGGAAAATAATTAATGAATTTAGTTGATAAATCAAACCAGGTAACCTGATACCAATCAGGGTGGTATTTCTCTATCAAAGTTGAAATTATTTCTGGCGAATGTAGTTCGATATAGCTATGCAACAAATGCCGGATTCCCTTTTCAGACATACTTTGCGTGAAGCGAATAATATCAATCGACTTATTAGCATCAATCAGACATTTGTCTTCAAAAACTTTCAATGCATCATCTATATTAAAAACTGTATAGTCTTTTCTATAACCGTACATTGCTGAGAAATATTCAATACTGGATAAATCAATCTTTCTTTTTTCATAAAGCGATAATCGAATGTAATTTAAAACCTTCGGCCAAACAGTAAATGAACCATGTGAATTGTTGTTCAAAATAAGTTCCTGTAGACTGTCTGTATGATACTCATTAGGGAAATAGTCTTTACCCAAGGATAAAATAATATCTTTCGCTTTTGCCAAAAATGTTCGGGACAAATGAATGCTGACATTCCTAAGCTGTTGTAAAGCATCTTCCAAAGCATAAATCCCTAAATTTTCATTAGTATCGAGATATGTTTTAATTGCATTTTGAAGTTTTTTTAATTCTTCTATTTTTGTTTCATGCAGATATAAATTGGCCAGTAAATGCGGAACATATTCAAGAGTATCTATACTAAGTTCCTGGTTAATGAAATTTTTTAGTTGTTTAGTTTTTCCTAGAGGTTTTAAGTGCCGGGCAAAATAATTTTCTTCCATCCAAACATCATATTCCAGTTTTTGATAAAAATATTCTGTATCATAGTGTTCATCCGAAGTAAGGTTATATAGTAATGTTGCATCACCTGTTTTGTAATAGTAGTACATACAAAACAGATGGTCTGAACTTGTAATATCATCATCTCCATAGCCCTGAAACAATAAGCTTTTCACGTAGGTATATAAAAATTCATTAATTGTTGAGATGTGATCCCTGGCTGTAATGTTTACTATCAACGACAGGTTATAATATTCGATTATATTGAATTCATCAGCTTCCAGTTCTGTTAACGACTCTCTGATTTGCCTGTAAAATGCTCTTATCGCCTCAAAATCAATACAACTTTTCAAAATTTCCTGGAAATAGGCAATAGAAACATACTTCTTAATGATTTTTACTTTCATAGACTTTTCCAGGTCAAAAAAGGAAAATCTGGACATAAACCTGTTTTCTCCATTCATTAAAGACTTGTAGACAACCTGTTTTACATTTGAACTTGAGGAGTTCTTAACATTCTTGTTTCGTAAGAAGGTATTAAAGCTATCATGAAATAGAGAGATTCTATTTAACCTGATTTCGAAGAGGTAGGGATATG
>CAZWGG010000963.1:0-2016 GCA_964633305.1 uncultured Bacteroidales bacterium | reverse complement strand
CCACCCCTTGACTTTAACCGATTCTAATCTATCCGCATTAGGGTGTTCAAAAATTTCGTCGATTTTAACTACTTCTACTTTTAAAGAACTCATTCTATTCTCCCGTATTTTATATATTCTTCTTCAAATTCTTCCATAACAATTATACCTTTTTATAATTGATTTCCGGCAACAATTTTTTCTTTTGTTTAGCAATTTCTCTCTCCGTTATTCGCGCCAATACCTTAATTGCTCGGGTGCGAATTGAGGGATATGCATCATTTTTTAATCTTTTCAGCGTAGCCTTTGGTGTACTTGAATTATGGGCAACAAAATATCTAACATTCATTAGAGGGTCCTTACTTAATCTATTTAAAATATATTTTGGGGTATTTTCATTACTTGCAACACAAACTCGTACGCTCCAATTAGGATTCTTACTTAATAGGGATAAAATAGGTTTTTGAGTTTTTAGATCTTCCGCAATATTTGATAGATCTTCATCAGAAAATATCCCTAACGCATACTGTATTTTAAACTCTTTGATCGTCAAAATTTAAAATTCTCCACGTTGTTCTAATTGTCTTCTTGCATATGAATATATCCGCCCACAATCATCTTTTAATAATTTTTTTAGAATATCACTTGGAGTATTTTTATTAAGTGCTACACCTTCTCGAACGTGATATTTTTTATCTTTACTTAATTTTTTTAATAATTCTATAGGAATATTATCATTAATTGCGGTCATCCAACGAATGCACATATATTTATGTTCGCCCAACATAACTATTATTTCTTGTACTTCCGTGTCCGCCGCAATATCCATTAATTCCTCGGTGGATACTGTTCCTAATGCTATTTGTATTTCTAATTCTTCTTTAGTCATAATATTCTCATCAGTGTAGGTTAACTACAGACTAAGTCACTTTCTCCCTCTACCTTTATAAAGGTTTACGCTGAGATAACGCACCGCGACTTAGTTTCGATATTATTATAATACGGTAGGGAAGGAGAGGGCTTTGAACCCTCAATGGACGTTCTTTTGTGATTATGCGATCGCGCCCGTTTCCTCAGTCGACCTTCCCTATCAATTATTATAAAATTTTACTCTACCCATTCCCAAATGAGACAAGCAAATTCATTTCCACTATATTCTAAGTTTTCTGTAGCAATATCACATAACTTATCAAAGTCAAGCGGACATTTTCTTAATTTAGCAACCACTTTCCTTTTGTTAAATTCTTTTGCTTCTGTTATTAAGTACTTCTTTACGTTTTTAAGTACTTTCTTTTGTGCTGTATTAAGTTTCATTCTTTCCTCCTTAAAATATTTTATTTTCTTCTGTATTAGAATAATATTTTGAATCTTTTGTGGAAATATTTTGGATATCAGAAAGTGGAATTTGAAATTGTTTAGCGATACTAATAAGTGAGTCTTTTCCTTTATCTACAAAGGTTTTCCAAATTGGAAATATCCGATCATATTCTTTATCCCGATCTTCTTGAGATTTAAAAGATATTATACGATTTCTTATATTATTTCCACATAAGTATTTAATTTCTAATTCATATTTTATCCAAGACATTTTTTTCCTTTCTTTTAAATTTAGTCGAGGGACGGAACTTGAATCCGTATTCGGCCTTCTCCTGTGATTATGCAGCTGCGACCAGTCCTACCAACTTGGACGACCCTCGGAAAATTGTTATTTATATATATCTAAACCATAAACGAATAAACTTAAATAATTCTTCACATCTTTCCCGATCACTACAAATATTTGTGTGCATAATATCATTACAATCTTTTACAAATTTTTGTATTCCACTTGTTAATACTTTATTTAAGGCCTTATTTGTAGGAAGCAGTCCACCACTTGTTAATCTTTTTATACACTTACTAAATGAAAGGTCTTCAATTTTTAAAGAAGTATTTTGATATTTTTTTGCAACATCTATAGTTATATACAATAACATTTTACGCGCCAAAAGTTCTGCAGCATTATACAATGTTATTTTTAAATCGTAGGATATTTTT
>CAZWGG010000962.1:0-2016 GCA_964633305.1 uncultured Bacteroidales bacterium | reverse complement strand
AAAGCCTTTTGAGTATCCTCAAAATTAAACCTATGGGTAGGAAATTTACTAATATCTATTTTTCTTTTGGCAATAAGTTCAATGGCAGTGTCAGTACAATGGTTTTGCCTTCTAACATTTATAACAGTTATTTCTTTTCTACGTATCAGATCTGCCCTAATAGACCAGTTGTCAAATTCAGGAATTCCAACAATCATTATTTTACCCCCGGGTTTTATAATATCTAGTGCATTATCTAAGGCTTCTTGCTGACCACAACATTCAAAAACCACATCAAGCCCTTCGGGGATATTTTTCAATAGTTTTTTAACTATATTTTCTTTGTCAGGATTTCCTGTAAGATGGGCTCCTGTTTGTTTTGCCTTATCAAGTCGGTCATTAATTTTATCTGTAACATAAATTTTTTCAGCTCCTTGTGCAAGAGCGGGCAACATTATACTCATCCCAATAGGTCCGAAGCCGAGTATCCCAACTTTTGCTTTCATCATGGGAATAGATTGTTTAATGCTATACACACCTATGGCTAATGGTTCTGAAATGGCAGCTTCTTCAAATGATATATTTTTTGATATAGGAAGGCAACTTGTTTCAGGTATAACAATATATTCTGCCAAACAACCTTCGGCCTGACCAGGGCAGCCTAAGAATTTTAACTTCCGGCATGTGTTATGTCTGCCTGATTTACACTGATCACATTCAAAACATGGCATGGACGGATCAATAGCAATTCTATCACCAGGTTTAACAAGGGTTACTTTGTTTCCAATGCGTTCTACTATGCCAGCCCCTTCATGTCCTACAGGAAAAGGATATTTGATTACTTGGCTGCCAATTCTTCCATTTTTGTAATAATGTACATCGGACCCACATACCCCAACAATCTTCATTTTTACAAGTACGTCTGTACTAGTGATTATTTTTGGAACAGGTACATCCATTATCCTCATTTGTTTTAATCCAGTGAGCATCACTGTTTTCATAATGAAAAAAAGTTTATTTTAAGTTTTTGATTGTTTGTTGGGCAATAATTTTTGCTATATATTTTCCTATTATATCAAATTCTATGTTGACGATACTTCCTTTTTTTATTTGGTGAAAATTTGTGATTTCATATGTGTAAGGTATAATAGCTACTTCAAATGACCTATCTTTTGAGTTGACAACAGTCAGACTAACACCATTAACCGAAACCGAGCCTTTCTCAACGGTAATATAATCATCTTTCACCGGATCATATTCAAATGTAAAATACCAACTCCCTTCTGCTTCCCTAACATTTGTACAAATGGCAGTTTGATCAACATGCCCTTGAACGATGTGACCATCTAAGCGGTCATTAATTTTCATACTTCTTTCAAGGTTTACTTTGTCACCAGTTTTAAGCAAACCGAGATTTGACTTTATTAAGGTTTCTTTAATAGCAGTAACGGTATAGTTTTCACCGGTTTTTTTTACGACCGTTAAACAAACACCATTGTGAGAAATGCTTTGATCAATGAAAAGTTCATTAACAAATGAACATACTAAAGTTATATGAAGATTTTCCATATCTTTTTCAAGATTAACCACAGTGGCAGATTCTTCTACTATTCCTGAAAACATAATTTTAAGATTTAGTTGCTATTTATAAATTCAGGACACAAAAATAAACAGTATTTACTACAATTTCATGAATTTAGTATTGGAAAACATTCGTTTATATAAGAATATTTATATCAAAAGATTAGATTTGTATACTATAATAACAGATGATTTATGATACTTGTAACAGGAGGGACAGGATTAATCGGATCACATCTTCTTTATGAACTTGTTCAGAAAGATAAACATATTATAAGGGCAATTAAACGACCTGGGAGCAAAACGGATATAGTATTGAAAATATTTGGGTATTATTCTTCTCATGCAAAAAATTTATTTGATAAAATAGAATGGGTTGAAGCAGACCTTACCGATAGATTTTGTCTCGATAAAGCATTTGAGAATATTCAATATATATATCATTGTGCGGGATTT
>CAZWGG010000961.1:0-2017 GCA_964633305.1 uncultured Bacteroidales bacterium | reverse complement strand
TGCCTCGCACCACTCGTCTCACCGGCAGATCGAGAAGCTGCGCCAGCGCTACCCCCACCCCCTGCTGCAGATCAGCCCGGAGACGGCTGCTGGCCTCGGCATCGCCGACGGTGACGATGTGTACATCGAGACACCGATGGGCAGGGTGAAGCAGAAAGCGCAGCTATTGGAGGGGATGCATCCGCAGGTGGTGCACGCCGACGGCTACTGGTGGTTCCCCGAGCGGGAGGAGGCGGAGCCTTCGCTGTTCGGGGTGTGGGAGTCCAACATCAACTCCATCCTGCCCGACGGCCCCGAGGTGTGCGACTACACCGGGGACAGCTACTTCCGCGCGCTGCTGTGCCGGGTTAGCCGGGCTGATTAGCTATAATAGCTGAGGGTTAGGTCTACGGGTACACACCCTGGTAACCACTCCATCCCAGGGAACCATTCCATGCGTGGATACACTCCGCTCCGTAACACAAACTTACGATGTCTGGTACAGAGGTTGTGTACCACACGTAGTGCCCTCCCGGGCTGCTGTTCACACAAGTCGCATCGACACCAGCCTCGGCGTTAGCGCCGGAGCAGTCACAGTTGGTAGAGTTGGTGGATAGCGGTACCTGTCCGAGAAGCCCCGGTGGTACGGACGAGTTCAGCAAGGGGCAGACAGCAACAGTATAATATGTCTCGCCGGGATAAACCCATGACCCGTAAATCTCAGAAGCGTTTATCGGCGAAGCAGCTGTACGGGGAACCTCCCCGAAAACGTGATTCAAAGCCGGATCCGTAGGCTGGATTGAAAAGTCTATGACCGCCTCCCATATCCGCTGTCTATCCGCCATATAAGCCGCCTCGGCGCTGCTGGTAGGGGTAGGGGCAGGAGGCAGCAGGTCCGAATGATTAAGCCCGTAATGCAGGATTTTAAGGAGAGGGCCTACCCCGTAAATATCTTGCGAGGAATCGCCCCACATCCGATAGATATTCTCCAGCGTTCCGCTGCTCATCTCGCTCCAGGAGCTGCCGTCGTAGTGCAGGATGCGCCCGTACCAGCCTACAGCGAAAACATCCGAAGAGGAAGTGCCCCATACATCGTGAAGCCACAACGATGTCGCATCGCTGACATTCGACCAGACGCTGCCGTTGTAGTGCAGGATCTCGTTCTTGCCGGTTGAAAGGTTGGGGGCCCCCACCGCGTACACGTTGGTGGGGGAAGTGCCCCATACCGCTTCCAGATGCCTGGTGGTGCCGCTTGCCATAGCCGCCCAAGCAGTACCATTATAGTGCAGGATAGTGCCATTAGGACCTACAGCGAATACATCATCCGAGGCAGTGCCCCATACACCGTAGAGGCAAGCGGTTGCATCAACGTCCATGTCGCTCCAGGCACTGCCGTTGTAGTGCAATATGACACTTTCGTTATCCCAGCCCGAACAATAAACCGTTGGGTATCCCCACACACTGTAATTAACCGGCCCAACAGCAAATATATCGGTGGAAGAACTACCCCAAACCCCATAAAGTGTCTTGCTTGTCCCGCTGTTCATATCACTCCAGACACTTCCGTTGTAATGGATTATTTGACCGCCACTGCCGACAACGAAGATATCATCGGATGAATTGCCCCAGATGCCGAAGTAATCGTCGATAATCACTCCTTCCATAGTACTCCATGCACTGCCGTTGTAATGCCATATAGGCTTATTAAAAAATGCACCCAGCCCGACAGCATACACATCGCTGGAAGAGCTGCCCCAAACGTCGAAAGGCCATATTTCCGGCCTAGTACTATTCCAGTTATATGGCAAGTACCTGATTTCGCCAACAACCAGTTCCCACCCGGGGGTTTGCGTGGGCGTGGGCGTGGGGGTTGGCCCTCCCGCCGAGACGTTGAAGATGTCGCCCGACCACGTGGCATCGATGCCCGCTCCCCACCTGTCAGACATCCTGCTGGACAAGGTGTTGAAGTCGATGTCCGTGGACTCTCCCTGCGAGCCTATCACGTGGAACTTTATCTTCGCCAGGTAGCCGGCGCCGC
>CAZWGG010000960.1:0-2018 GCA_964633305.1 uncultured Bacteroidales bacterium | reverse complement strand
AACCCGAATCAAGAACTTTTTTTATTGCCTGATCAACTTCTTTACGGTATATTTCATTTACTTTTTTTAAATCTAAAAATTTTATCATTTCCTCATTTACTCTTCCTTTATCATTCTTGAAAACTTAGCAGGTATTCCAACATGTACTTCTTTTGGAGGTATATCTTTTAAAACTAAACTAGCTGCTCCGGCAACAGAATAATCTCCCATTTTTACTTTTTCAATTACCTTAGCACCTAATGTAACATCAGCACTTTTCCCTATTTTAATATAAGAACTTGTAATTGATCCGACCGAAAAGTGACATAGAGGCCCAACTTCAGTGTTATGCCCTATCAAAGAATTTGCCATTATCAAAGTACAGTATCCAATTTTTGTTGCAGGTCCAATATAACAATTTGACATTATAAAAACTCCTGGTTCTAATATTGCATTATGCGCAATAAATGCGGTTTTGTGAATAATTCTTGCAAATCTATTCAAAGGTATATTTACTTTTTTAAAGAGGTTTTCCCGTAAAGGTCCTTTGCCAATCATATGAATTGCCCAAATAAAAAAAATATCATCATAAAAAAAATTTGAAGCATCAGTTATTCCTCCTAACACCGGATAACCATTAATATTGTCATTTTTGGTTAAAAAATCATTAAGAAAACCATAAACTTCATATTCATTATCATTAAACCTTTTGTTATTATCTTCAATACAAGAAGCCACTACACCTCCATTACCTTCACCTCCTATAATTATTACTTTTTTACTCATTCCTAAAATTATTATTTATATGTCTTTCTTTATTTACTACTAGAGTATTTTTTTTCAATAACTGTTTAGCGGCCAGTACCATTGGAGGACCAATAAACTTATTATTCTTTACAGCTACTCCTTTATTCTCTTTTTCTGCCTGTTCAGCTAACTTTAACATTTCTTTGGCTTCTTTAACATCTTCTTCAGATGGAGTATAATATTTATGTACTAGCTCAATCTCTTTAGGATGTAATACTAACATTCCTTCATATCCAAGTTTTTTAGCTAAAATAAGATTTTTTTCCAGATCTGATAAATCATGAACTTTAATATGAACTGTATCAACTGGAATGACCTTATTAGCCCTGGCTGCCAATGCAATTAAAGATCGTGCAGTAAACAAACTTAATCCTTCGTTATCATGAATTCCACATAAATCACTAACAAAATCTTCACAACCAAAAGCTATAGCAATGACTCTTTTTGATGCCTGACATATTTTTTGGGCATTTAAAACAGCAGCAGTTGTTTCAATTAATGGTATTATTTTAAATGTGCCTTTTTGTATTTTTTTTTCAAACTCAATTGTTTCCAAAAGTTTATCAAAAAAATATATGTCTTCTCCCATAATTGATTTTGGGTACATGAATCCGTCAACTCCTTCAACGGTAAGTTGATATGTATCTTTTAGTAATTCTCCACTTTCCCTATCATTTACTCTTGGAAAAACATGAAAATTTTTAAATTCTCTATTTAAAACTCGTCTTTTTATATTATCTCTTGCCACTTGTTTATTTGAAAACGGCTGAACAGAATCTTCCAAATCAAGCAATAAAACGTCAGCATTAGTTTTTCTTGCACTATCTAATAACCGATCATTATGTCCAGGCACAAACATTAAACTTCTTAACAAAAATTCTTGCATTATTTTTATTCTTTATGTTTTTTTTTAACTAAAATTTTTCTTCTAAAAATTATGACATCTTCATTTTTATGATTATACCCATAAGTCTCTACATATAAAATTCCCCTATCTTTTTTAGATTTTGATTCTATAATATCCAAAATTTTTGTCCTAGCATATATAGTATCATTAATATACACAGGGGCCAAATGTTTAACAGTCTCATATTCCAAATTTGCAATTGCTTTGCCACTAATGTCAGAAACCGTAATTCCAACGACTAAACTAAAAACTAATGTACCAACTACTAATATTTTACCGTGATAATTGTCCGATGCATAATCTGCATTAATATGAACAGGATGAT
>CAZWGG010000959.1:0-2021 GCA_964633305.1 uncultured Bacteroidales bacterium | reverse complement strand
GGATTTATGTAACCAAGACGGTTTATTAATTCCTCGTATACTATTATATTATTTCTCTCTTTTGTTTTATTTTCTTCAAAATATCTTCCTGCTAACAATTTTATTTGAAAGGTTTCAAAATAGTCTTCATTAACGTATGTACAACAAACTATCTGCCTGGAATTTGACTGTGAATTTTGTCTCATTATTGTGCTGTAAGATCCATGAGACTCGCAAGGTACAGGCCATGCATTTGAAACATTCTGGATAAACGGAAATTCAGTTAATGCATTCATGAAAACTTTTATCATTCTTTTACTGCTCTGATTATTAAGTATATAGTCAGACACCCGTACTACTAAAACATTTTCTTTTTCAAATCCTAAATCTTTATTATTTATATACTGAATTTGTTTAAATATAGAAAATGAAAATGCCAGGAAGATAAATGATATTATAAGTTGAAGTAATATGATAGATTTTCTTATCATACCTAAAAACCCACGTTCTTTATATGATTTATTAGACGCTAATATAGCTGTTGGATTTATAGATGAATAAACAATGGCAGGTAACAGTCCTGCTATAATAGTCCCTAGAACAAACAATAATATAATTATAAGCCATATTTTATAGTTCATCCACATTTCAATATTTAAAGACATATTTGTTATTCGGTTAAACCCTTGTAATGATAATTGAACCAACAAAATTGCAAGAATAAATCCAATAATTTTTGATAAAGCCGTATCAAATAGAATATGCAGAATTAACGTACTTCTTTTCGACCCAATTATTTTTCTTAATCCAAATTCTCTTAACTGATCAAGTAACTTAATTGAAGAAAGACTGATATAATTAAACCAGGCAAATATTAGAATAACAAAAATAGATAAATAGAGTATAGCTATTGCTTTTTTATCACTGTTTCTTTGTAATTCAAAATTTAACTTAGAAGACAAATGTATGCTTTCTAAAGCCTGTAATTTTAATTCAAGGCGTAAATTATTTTCTTCTAATGTATAATCAGCATATTTTTTTACAACATCCTGAAGTTTTGATTCTAAAGAAGTAACATTTGCTTTTTGATCTAATACAATATAAGTGAAGAAATATAAACTGGACCATGGCATATCAATTCCTGAAATACTCTTCTGAGATAATAAAATATTAATTTGAGGAATATGTGAATTTGATGGTATATCTTTAAAAATTCCCTGAATAGTATAGTAATCATCTAAGTTTTTTTGCTTTAAGCTAAGTACTTCTCCTATAGGATTTTTATCGCCAAATATTTTTTTTGCAGTTGATTCAGAGATCATTATATAATTTGAATTTTTAAATATTTGAACAGGGTCTCCTTCAATTACATCAAAAGAAAAAATATTCATAAAAGAAGTATCTGTTGAAAAAGCCAACATGTCTTCATAATTCTTATTTTCATATTTAACAAGAATATTTGAAAAATAATATAATTGTGTAAAATCAATCACTTCAGGGAAATCCTGAAATAAAATTGGCCCGACTGCTTTAGGTGCTGTCGCAAAATTATTACTAGAGTTTTCATTTTTTTCATATACATATGAAGCGACCCTGTAAATATTTTTGGAGTTTTTATGGAAAGTATCAAAGCTTTGCTCATACCATATTTTATTAAACAATAATAAACTGGCGGCAATACCAACGCTGAAGCCTAAAATAACTAATATTGAAAGAAATTTATTTTTTAAAAAATTTCTTTTATAGCTTTTTAAAAAATTCTTAATCATGAAAAATTAAATTAATTGATATACCCTATTATTCCGTAATTAAATGTATGTGGTGGCTCTTCAACCCAATTAAAGGAAGAGTACCTGTCGTCTGAGATATAATGAATAGTATACAAACCCGGATTTAGATATATAATTGTATCCAAATAACGATATCGGGGAGAACCTCCTGTGAAGGATGAATATTGAGGAAGCATCTGCCAAATTGTATCATTTGATTTTTTACTTTCAATCCAAGCATAATCAACTGGTTTCCATACGGAGATACTTCTT
>CAZWGG010000958.1:0-2022 GCA_964633305.1 uncultured Bacteroidales bacterium | reverse complement strand
TAGGGATAGAGGGCCACCTCGAAATGCAGGTTGTTGTGGATCATGACCTGAAAATTTGTTGTTTCACAGACCACCAAATATTTGAAAGATATCACAAATACAAATTACATTCCTATTTTTCAAATAAAGCTACCTTATCTATAAAAGAGCTTAACGGATTACAGCCCGGAGATTATGTCGTTCATATTGATTACGGCATTGGCCGTTTTGGGGGACTGGAAAAAATAGAAGTAAACGGTAAGGTACAGGAGGCAATAAGGTTAGTGTATAAAGATAAAGATATTTTATATGTAAGTATTCATTCACTTCACCGTATTTCAAAATATAAAAGCAAAGATGAGAGCCCTCCAAAAATATATAAACTCGGTTCCGGGGCTTGGCAAAAACTAAAGCAAAACACTAAAAAAAAGATAAAAGATATTGCAAAAGAATTAATCGCACTTTATGCTGAAAGAAAAACCCTGAAAGGGTTCCAGTTTTCTCCTGATACCTATCTTCAAGATGAACTTGAAGCTTCTTTTTTGTTTGAAGATACTCCCGACCAGGTTACTTCAACAAAAGCCGTAAAAGAAGATATGGAATCACCTAACCCCATGGACAGGCTGGTTTGCGGTGATGTAGGATTTGGAAAAACAGAAGTGGCTATTAGGGCTGCTTTTAAGGCAGTTTGCGACAGTCAACAAGTAGCTGTTTTAGTACCAACAACGATTCTCGCCTTGCAGCACTATACTACTTTCCGTGAAAGATTAAAAGATTTCCCTTGCAATATTGACTATATTTCAAGATTGAAAAAACCGAAAGATCAAAAAATTACGCTGAAAAACCTGGAAGAAGGTAAAGTTGATATACTAATCGGGACCCATCGGCTACTGGGAAAAGATATGAAATTTAGAGAACTGGGATTGCTAATTATAGATGAGGAACAAAAATTTGGAGTGTCAGCAAAGGAGAAACTCCGCTCACTTAAATTAAATGTTGATACCCTTACACTCACTGCAACGCCCATACCACGAACATTACAATTTTCGCTAATGGGTGCCCGTGACCTGTCAATTATTAATACACCTCCCCCAAACCGTCATCCCATTAATACAGAGCTTCATATATTTAATGAAGATATTATCCGTGAAGGAATAAACTTTGAAGTAGCAAGGGATGGACAAGTGTTTTTTATACACAACAGGATACAAAATATTATTGAGGTTGAAAGATTGATAAAAAGGTTATGCCCCAAAGCGAAAACAGTTATTGCTCATGGTCAAATGGAAGGCCAAAAACTCGAACAAATTATGCTTGAATTCATTCATGGCGATTATGATGTGTTGGTATCAACATCAATTATTGAATCAGGGCTTGATATTCCCAATGCTAATACAATATTTATAAATAATGCACATCATTTTGGGTTAAGTGATTTGTACCAGTTGAGAGGAAGAGTTGGCCGTTCTAACAAAAAAGCTTTTTGTTATATGCTTGCTCCTCCGTTAAATTTGTTAACCCCTGAAGCAAGGCGTAGGCTAAAAGCCATTGAAGAATTTTCTGACCTGGGAAGTGGCTTTAATATTGCCCTACAAGATTTAGACATAAGAGGATCAGGGAATCTTTTAGGAGCTGAACAAAGTGGTTTCATTGCCGATATCGGATTTGAAGCATATAACCGTATTCTTAGTGAAGCCATTCATGAACTTAAAGAAAATGAATACAAAAACCTGTTTTGTAATAAAAACGAAATGGATAATGTTACACCGAAAAAGTTTATAGACGATTGCCAGATTGATACCGATTTAGAACTTTTGTTCCCTGAGTCTTATGTGTCAAATAGTACAGAAAGAATTAATCTCTACCGCGAATTGGATAATATTGAAAACCAGGAACAACTATCAAAATTTACCTTACAACTGAAAGACCGTTTTGGCCCAATTCCTCCACAAAGCCAAGAACTTCTCGATATGGTAAGACTAAGATGGTTAGCCGTGAAACTTGGCTTCGAAAAAATCGTTTTAAAAATTGACATGATGATCG
>CAZWGG010000957.1:0-2023 GCA_964633305.1 uncultured Bacteroidales bacterium | reverse complement strand
TAAGAACTGGTAACCTTCCTATAATTTCAGGTATCATACCAAATGATTTCAAATCCTGAGGTGCGATATATTGAAGTAAGTTACCCCTTTCTATGCGATCAACTTCTTTGCTTGCCATATATCCCACTACTTTTGTATTAAGGCGTTGTGCAATTTTTTTCTCAATTCCGTCAAAAGCGCCACCACAAACAAAGAGAATGTTTTTTGTATCAACCGGGATCATTTTTTGATCAGGATGTTTTCTTCCTCCCTGGGGGGGCACGTTAACAATTGAGCCTTCAAGAAGTTTCAGTAATCCTTGCTGTACCCCTTCACCCGAAACATCACGTGTAATAGAAGGATTATCTCCTTTTCTTGCTATTTTATCTATTTCATCAATAAAAACAATACCTTTTTCAGCTGCCTCTACATTGTAGTCGGCAACTTGTAATAACCTTGTTAGTATGCTTTCAATATCTTCTCCGACATACCCGGCTTCTGTTAATACAGTGGCATCAACTATGGTAAAAGGGACATGAAGCATTTTGGCAATAGTGCGTGCCAATAAAGTTTTACCAGTACCTGTTTCTCCTACAAGAATGATATTTGATTTTTCGATTTCAACATCATCTTCATCCCTGCGGTTAGTTTGCATGAGCCTTTTATAATGATTATAAACAGCAACCGAAATGAATTTTTTTGCTTCTTCTTGTCCTATAACATACTGATCGAGAAATTTTTTGATTTCAATAGGTCTTGACAGTTTAATTGAATTAACATCAAATTCGTTTTTCTTTTTCATTTCCTCCTGCACAATGTCATAAGCCTGCTCAATACAGCTATCGCAAATATGCCCTGAGATACCTGCAATTAAAAGATTAGTATCTTTTTTATCTCTCCCGCAGAAGGAACATTTATCCATTGAGTAAGCCAAATCCTAAGAATTTAGAGTTAAATTTTGTTCTACGAAAATACAAATAATATTGTTATAAATTTGGTATACTATATTATTTTTTTGCTTGTCTTTCAAGTACATCGTCAATCATACCATATTTTTTTGCTTCATTGGAAGTCATCCAATAGTCACGATCAGAATCTTTTTCCACTTTTTCAATTGTATTCCCGGTGTGCTGGGCAATTATAGAGTATAATTCGGTTCTAAGTTTTAATATTTCGCGGGCAGTTATTTCTATGTCTGTTGCCTGGCCCTGAACGCCTCCCATCGGTTGATGGATCATAATTCTCGAATGTTTTAAGGCAGAGCGTTTACCCTTTGTCCCGGCACAAAGTAAGACTGCACCCATAGAAGCTGCCATACCTGTACAGATTGTTGCAATGTCGCAGTTTACATATTGTATGGTATCATAAATTCCCAATCCTGCATGAACATGTCCGCCCGGAGTATTGAAATATATTTGAATATCCTTTCCTGGATCTGCAGAATCAAGATACAAGAGCTGGGCTTGTATGATGTTTGCAACATAGTCATCAATAGGTAGACCAAGAAAAATGATCCTATCCATCATAAGTCTTGAAAACACATCCATTTGAGCTATGTTTAACTGTCTTTCCTCGATGATTGTCGGAGAGATATAATTTGCTGATATTGCAGCAAAATTATCAAGAGCTAAACTGCTTATACTTAGATGTTTTGTTGCATATTTTCTAAAATCGTTTGCTGTGTTCATAGATTTTTTTTTACTAAGGTATTTATGTATTACTTATTTTTCAAGCATTTTGTTAAATTTTTCTAAGGAAATTTCTTTTTGATCAATTTTCACAGTATTTCTAACGAATTCACTAATTTTATCTTCAAATTTTCTTTCAGAAAATCGTCTCCTGTCTTCTCCTTTTTCCAGCATTTTTTTTGCATAATTAGTAAGTTGATCGTCCGGAATATCCATCATGCCATAGTATTGAGCAAATTGCATCCTGGTAAAATTCTTGGCATACTCTAATAAATCCTCTTCTGTTACTTTTATATCATTACTTGTTCCAATTTTATCTTTTACCAGTTGCCATTTCAGGTCTTCTTTAAAATGGT
>CAZWGG010000956.1:0-2025 GCA_964633305.1 uncultured Bacteroidales bacterium | reverse complement strand
ATCGGTAAACGTAGCTAATCGTTTTATCGAAGGTGTAAATACCGATACTGATATACCGAGTTTTAGATTTAGCGATCCGAATGATAACACAAGGATTTCAGACCGGTTTATAGAAGACGGCTCATTTTTACGCATTCAAAACATAACATTGGGTTTTACGCTACCAACTTCAATACTTGCAAAAACCAATGTAATTTCAACTATGAGGATATACGCTACAGCACAAAACCTTTATACGTTTACTAAATATTCAGGGTATGATCCTGATATAGGAACTCAAACCAATTCAATAGGAAACAATGCATTATTGATGGGAATTGATAATGGTCGTTATCCTGTGCCCCGTACATACATGTTGGGTATATCACTTAATTTTTAATAATGAGGACAAAAAAAATTTTAGAAATGAAACATTTTAAAAAATTCACTATATATATGCTGTTGGTTTTACTTACAGCTTGTTCCGAGGATTTTATTGATAATCCTCCAGAGTCAAATATCACTGTAGATAACTTTTACAATAATGATGAACAAGTGCTCGCCGGAAGCGCCAGTTTATATAATTATCCTTGGTTCCATTTTAATTCAACATTCATTCTTTGTTTGGATCTATACGCAGGTAATGCGTTGGGAAATTACCTTGATTTAGCTCAGTTTGAAAATTTTAACGTTAACCAGGGAAATCAGAATGCATCAGAAGGTTGGCAATCATTTTTTCTTGTTGTAGCTTACGCCAATAACCAACTTAATGCTATTGAAAATAAAACCGGTCCGAGTGTAAGTCAGGCGGTAAAAGACTGGACTAGGGGTGAATCCTTGTTTATGCGCGCCCTGGCATATTTCTACCTTGTAAGAACATGGGGTGCTGTGCCAATTCTTGAGGATGTTAATGTATACGGCACAAACGAACCGATTTACAGGAATAGGGTTGAAGATGTATATACCCTTATTATCAGAGATCTTACAGAAGCGGCCGAATTGTGTCCTTCAAGCTGGCCAAGTTCAGAAGCCGGCCGAGTTACCTCGGGTGCAGCAAACGGTATATTGGCAAAGGTTTATCTGACGTTGGGTGACTATGACAATGCGCTTATTTGTGTTAATAAAGTTATCAACAGTGGGTTGTATTCATTAATGCCAGTTTATGGCGACATTTTCACTAATCCTAATAATGATAATTGTGTTGAATCTGTTTTTGAACTTCAATTTGTTTCTCCTCCGCAAGGTAGTCATTGGGGATATTGTAATACTCACCAGGCATATCTTGCAGGGTCAAGTGGGTTAACCAATAACAATCCAACAGACGGATGGGCAAGCTTTGTCCCGTCAAATGATTTACTGAGAGACTATGAAGCGGGTGACCTAAGAAGATACCATACTGTTATGGAACAGGGTAACTACTACCCTGATTTGGTTACCAGAGATGGCGGATTCACTGTTGAAAATGCTTTTGGCGGAAGTAACTATGTAGCTTTCAGAAAATATGTGATTGGTTCGGCAGATGAATATCCGGGAACTGGATTTATGAATACCGCAATTAACACACATATCTTACGATATGCTGATGTTCTTTTAATGCGTGCAGAAGCTATCTTAGGCAACTCGGCATCCACTTCAGAGGCAACAGCATTAGGCGATATTAATGCCGTAAGGGCTCGTGCTGGCCTTCCTGATTTCAGTTCAATTACACTTGACGACATCTTACATGAAAGGAGAATGGAACTTGTAATTGAAGGCGATCGTTGGTATGACCTCGCGAGAATAAACCGGTCAAGAGCAATAGAAATACTTTCAAATAGCGACCGCGCTTATCTTGTTGACAGTAATGACCCTAACAGTGGAACAGGTGATGGAAAATTTGTTGTACCCCAGGAAAGTGACTTTTTGTTACCTATACCTCTTTCTGAATCCGATATAAACCCTCTTCTAAAAGAAGCCCCGGTTGCTTATGAGTTCAAATAAATAATAATAATAATGAAACAAGCATGATTAAAATAATTACTCACATAATAATATATTTTATTTGTG